>JAYEGM010000087.1:0-7958 GCA_034659075.1 Pseudomonadota bacterium | reverse complement strand
CGTCGTGGCCCTCTACAGCAAAGTAGTGAGGCATCTCAATTGTGCCGTCAAGCAACTGTGGATTTGGCAGGTGGTCCAGCCTTTTATTGCTGATATCTGACAGTTCAGACATACCTGCCAATAAATGATCTTCCGGTGCAGATGGCTGCCGCACTGATTCAAGTAACTGCGCACCTAAATCATAGGCAGCCTGGAGTATGCCGATATCTTCTTTAGTTAGATAAAGGCTTCTTGAGCTTATGCCATCAAGAAGGTTTTCCACAGACTCATAGGTATCAGCCACTTCATCCAGGCCAACCGAGCGCGCGCTTCCACGAAGAGTGTGTATCAAACGATGCATTGAATCAGAAACATCTGGTTCCGTGATCTCACTACAGTGACTAATTTCAGTTAACAGATCATCGAGGTGCCTGTTTATTTCAGTCGCATAGATATCACGAACGGTTTCAGACTGAAGAGGAGCCGGCAAGCCGGGGATAGCTTCAGATTCTTCGGTTTCAATATCGATATCAGATACTTCTACATCAGTTGCTTCCTCTAACTCTACAAGCTCCAGTTCTTCTACGACCCCAGCTTCTTCATCACCTTCAAGCCTGGCCTCAATAATTTCTTCATCAGCTGCCAGCTCTTCGGCAGATTCTTCGCTAACAGAAACAGCACCTTCTAATTCGTCATCTGCCACTTCGACTTCTTCAGGTAGTTCATCAGCGCCGTTAAGGGCTTCTATCCTTGCCTGCCAGTAAGAAACATCTATGTTTGATTCATCGTGTCTTTCAAGATCATCAAGCATTGATGGCAGGACATTCAGTGACTCTTCGAGCAAATTAAACGTCTGATCATTAACTTCCTGCTTTTCAGCAATCACATTGTTGAGCAATTCCTCCATCAGCCAGCCAAACTCACCAAACTCGACTGCACCGGACATTCGCCCACTGCCTTTCAAAGTATGAAAGCTTCTTCTCAGGTCTGCGCGAGATGCTTCATCAGAAACATCGGCTCGCCACTTTTGTAAAAGGTCTTTACTGGTGACGGCAATTTCTCTGGCTTCTTCAAGAAAAATCTCAAGTATTTCATCATCAAAGACTGCCTCTGCTCTTTTTACCTCCTCGACAGGCTCTGGCATTGCTGGTTCGGCTTCGACGACTTCATCTTGAACATCATCTGCCTCCTCAACATAGGCTTCCTGCCCTGAAGTAAACTCCGGGGCAACTATTTCTTCCAGTTCAATACCGAGATCAATTTCTTTAGGTGCCATCTCCTGCAGCTGAGCTTCATCATCCTGCTCATCCTCAACCAGAGATATTTCATCTGGCAACCTGCCTGTGAGTTTTTCAAGAATCGATAATGACTGATGGAAAGTTGTCATAATATCGTCAGTCAGAAAGTCAGGATCTGTCGACAACATTGTAACCAGGCTTGAAACCTCGTCCGCAATTTTTTCCAGCTTTTTATCATTATTACCTTTTGCAAGCGCACTAATAGCCGCCATGTCTTTACGCAAGGTGGCCAGATGAAGTTCATCTTCCGGATTCCGCAACCAGTCATCAGCTTCATCGCGGATATGCTTAACTCGCGTAACTGCCGTCTCCCGATCTGATATATCAGAGGGTGCTGTTCGCAGCAGCTCTTCCATTGCACGCTCTATAATTAGTTCGCTGGTCGGCTGGTTATGCTGCAGTGCCCCGGCATAGGACTCTATAGCACTAATGGCGAGAGCTGTTGCTTCCACGTGCTCAGTTGAGGGTTTAACACGCCTTTCAGCCATACCTGTGATCTGATCATTGATCAATAAGACCAGTTCAATTGCGCGTTCACGCTCAAGAATCTGCAGTGCACCTACTATCTGTCGCAATTTTTCAGGGATAGGTTTGAGAATTTCATTGAGGTGCATATTCAATGAATATTTTTCAAACTTTTCGACAACATCCTGCAGATTGCCACCGATTTCTGTCGCAACCACTCTCACCAGCTGAGAGAACTCTACATCTGTTAATGTCCCATCCTCGTCGATGTCTATACCAATATCCACGGAAGAACCTGTTTCAGCATGCTCCCCCGTTCTTATCCAGTATAAATCCGAAACTGCTCGATCTACTTTTTCTTCCCAGTCAGAGGACGGGTCATCAAGCTCGCTACAGGCGTTTTCAAGTGTTAATAAACCTCCGGCAAGCTCCATTGCAATATTGTTATTTATGACAATAGTACCCGAATCATGGGCAAGCGCTGTATGTGAAATTTCTTCCACCAGCAGGCGGAGTTTTTTCTTGTTTATTACCTCTACTGCACCACGAATCTTATCCAGACTGGAAAGTAAGGGTTCTACCGATTTGGCAGAATCTCCACTATCAAAATAGTCATTGAGATGGTCTTTTGCGACAGAGAGCTCCTCTGCCAGAGCCTTCATAACAGGCTGCAGCACATCGGGACTGGTTGCTTCAAATATAGCGCCGGTATCTTTAGTCGGTTTACCGCTGACCTGTTCATCAAGTGCAAAAGCATTGACAATTTCAGTCACCAGCGGGCCACGGCTTGATGCTTTACCAATCAGGAACAGCATTCTCCGTAAGGGTGCATCAAGCGGTGTTTTAACCAGTGAAGACTCGCCATCCTGAACTATGCGCTTAAGTTCCTGCTCCAGCGTGGCAAAAAAACGTCTGGCTTCTTTATCAGTACTGTCAATCCCCTCATCTCGCAATGCTTCAGTAAACGCAGTGGCTACCCACCATAATTGTGAGGTGACATCAAAGCGGGAAATATTTTTCAGATGTGTAAAGAGCAGAAGTATCGTGTTGAGAGACTGCTTCTCATCGTTTTGTGTAAACCAGCTGACCATCGTCGCAAGTAATTGCTTGCGAGCCTGGTTGGCCTCAGAAATAAAGTTCCCATCACTTAAACGAGTGGGCCTTGCACCGGTGTGCTCTGGATAAATATCCATCTCCGGATTAAATAATTCAAACTCATCTACACTTTCCGCATCGCGTGTCGAGCGAAGTTCGTTGACCAGGCCTGTCAGGGCAACTATAGAATCCGGATAGCCTGCATGCAGCTGTGAAATATAGGTACTAAGGCTTAATACACCTCTGCTTAGTATATCCAGGTTTTCATTGGTGGCAGGAATACTTTCATCAATAAGTCCTTCGCATACCAGCTCAAGTTCATTGACCAGCCTGGCGGCACCGTCAAGTTCGACAATTTGTAATGTACCTGAAATCTGATGCAGAAAAGCAACAGCCATTCGCATCTGGCTAGTATCATCTGTTGAGGTGGAAAATGCCTCCAATGATAAGCGAGCCTGTTTTATTGACTCGTCTATCTCATCTTTAACCCAATTGAATGTACTGGGATCTACTCGACTCATGTCTTCACCAGGCCTGCAAAAATGAACAAGTAAATGCTACTCGTGTATGGTTATTAGTCTTCTGCCGGCAATCTAAAGCCCGCAACCGAAGATTTAAGCTGTCCAGCAAGCACTGACAACCTGTCTACTGATGCAGCCGTATCTGTCGTTGTTTTAGATGCCTGGGTTGTTAGTTCTCTAATGTGAACCATCGTGCCAGATACACCGGTAGCTTCCTCAGACTGGTGCCGCGCAGTATTTGCCATGGCAGAAATAAGTGTTGACAGCTCTTCAGACACTTTTTCAATTTCACCCAGGGCACGGCCGGCTTCATCAGCCAGTCGTGTATTTTCAACCACTTCGCGCGTAGCATCTTCCATCGAACTCACCGCTTCGTTGGTATCCGCCTGAATATTATTGACCAGGTCAGCAATCTGCTTTGTTGCCTCTGCCGAACGTTCAGCCAGTCGCTGTACTTCATCCGCCACCACCGCGAAGCCACGTCCGGCCTCACCGGCCATCGCTGCCTGAATGGATGCGTTCAACGAAAGAATGTTTGTCTGTTCCGCGATATCGTCAATCAGTCCCACGATTTCACCAATCTGCTGCGAACTTTCACCCAGGCGCTTGATTCGTTTACCAGTTTCCTGCATCTTGTCGCGCATATTGTTCATTCCCTGGATGGTTGTTGCCACCGCTTCAGACCCCTGCTTGGCAAGGTCTACCGAACCGTTTGCGACTTCAGCTGATCCATCAGCACTTTCGGATAACTGTTCCATGGACTGCGCCATCCTCACAATGGATTCTGTCGCCGTGCCAATTTCTTCGGACTGCTGTCCTGTCTGCGCCTGCAGTGCAGATGTTTTTTCACGTGTACCCTCGGATTCCGTGGTCACCTGGGCCGAGGCATCATTGATCTGCATTACTAATGTACGCATTTCCAGTACCGCATAGTTCATGGAGTCAGCAATCGCGCCTGTCACCTGGTCTGTCACCTCCGCTTCGATAGTCAGGTCTCCATCAGCGAGATCGCCCATTTCATCGAGCAACTTCAGAATAGCCGCCTGCGCCTCTCTGTTTTGCTCATTACTCTCAAACTCCCGCTGCCGGGAACTCGCTACCAGCGAGCGAATGAACATCAGGAAGAAAAACAGTGCCGCGCCACCCAGTACAAAGGGAAGGATATTTAGATACTTAATGTTCCCGTAGAGGTTTTGGTAACTTGCTACCAGAGACTCAACCTGGCCCAGGAATTTTTCTGAACTTTCTGTAATTCGCTGCGCTGATCGTTGTGATACAAAGAACTCTGTCACCACCTGCTGGGCAGCCTGAATATATTCATTCAGCTGATTAAAGACCTCATCCGACGCATCAATTTTTTCGATAACTTCGGGGCTGGCTTTTCGTCGCAGCCCACGATTAATACGTTTATATAATTTTGCATCCTTACCAAACTGGGTAGCCGCTACAGCCGCATCCATACCACCAAGTGCAAACACGTTGACATCTTTGGTAATTCGCTGACTCCAGGTACGCTGCGTACCGGCTCTTGATATAACATTCTGCGGGGCTTCCTCAGCAATCAGGGCTTCTACCACCTCATCCGACGTCGCCAGCAACAGCGGCGAAAGCTGGTTAATTGCCGCCACATTCTCACGAATAGACAGCAGCGCAGGCTTGTTGGCCAGGATAGCCGCAACGTCCGAATCAAGTGAAGTCCACAATTCTTTTACCGGTTGCAAAGTATCACTGACAGTATCCGGAGATGCCGGCAGTCTGTCATCACCTTCAACCAGTGTCTGCAGAATCCCGTTAATCCTGTTTTTAGAGTCCTGCAGGGTGGCAAATGCCGCTTCATTACCCAATACGGCTTCACGCGAGTCTTTGGCTACCCGCTGCGATAGCATCAGCAACAGACTGGATTCTTCTACATAACCGGATTGCAGAGTGGTGATTCGCGTTTGCCACATAAGCACAGCAACCAGGCCGATTACCGAGATCACCATGCCGACACCCAGCAACGGCAGGTTATTTAGCAGTTTACCGAATGCAGATGGCGCTGTAGGCGCCCTGCCGGTTGAGGACGCCGCCTCGGGTACAACATCAACCACACCTGCATCGGTCAGGTCATCCATCGGGAACTTATTTTCTTCTGCCATTATACCACCCTCAACAATAGCTAATTATTGTGTATACAAATCCTGTAATAATTTTCTTACGCCGCAGCGTTTAGAAAACTTCTTTCATCTATCAGGCGATCGGTGTCAAACACCAACCACTTTTCCTGTTCCTTACCCAATGCACCGCTAACAAAGGCAGCCAACTGATCGCCCAGGTCACCGGTGTCGCAACTGTCGCCAACCGGGTCGAAATGTCGCAATCCCTGTAAACGACTGACCAGCAAACAACATGAAAGCTGGGCATTGTTTATAACAATCAAGCGTGAGTACTTATCAATATTCACCGGGCTCATACCCAGATAATCCTGTAAATCAACAACTGTCAATAACTGGCCCCTGACATTTGCGATACCACGCAGCCATGAGCGGGATCTGGGTACTACTGCAAAGGATGCCGAGGGCACCACTTCGGAGATTTGATCCATTCCCGAAACAAACTGCAGCTTCCCTACTCTGTACGACAAGCCTACCCATTGCTCAGCTACTTCGATTTCTTCCGGCAGCGACGTATCCGCCGCCAACACTTCCTGCTCCATTTGCTGGAGAATTTCAAGTGGATGTAATTGCTTGCGGGACATTTGTAACTACAGAGCCTCCATTACCCTGATTAAATCCACTTCTTTCACAGGCTTGGTCAGGTATTCATTGGCACCCTGGCGCTTGCCCCATACCTTGTCTGTTTCCTGATCCTTACTGGAAATTATAATGACTGGAATATCGGCAGTTTCCGGATTCTTTTTTATTTTTCGAGTTGCCTGAAAACCGTTCATTTCAGGCATTACTACATCCATCAGAATTAGATCGGGCTTCTCTGACAGAGATTTGGCAACCGCATCGAGACCCGTTGTAGCGGTAACTACTTCCGGTATTTTATGTCGATTAAGTATATCGACTACCATATGAAGTTCTGTCGGGGAATCATCCACTACGAGTATTTTCTTAAACCTCATTTAAACTGCACCTCTCTTTCTTTATTTTTTCGATCATCGATCCGTCAGCATCACGCACTGGCCACTTCTTCAGTCGCCACGTATTTGTTAATTGCATTAACCAGATCATCCTGAGTAAAAGGTTTATGTATATGCTGCTCTGATCCCGCCAGTTTTCCTCTGGCGCGGTCAAACAGACCATCTTTGCTTGACAACATAACTATAGGCGTAGAACCAAATTGCTTGTTGTTCTTAATTAAAGCGCAGGTCTGATAGCCATCCAGTCGCGGCATCATGATATCAATAAAAATGATATCCGGATGTTGATCCGCCACCACAGACATTGCTTCGAAGCCGTCTGCTGCTGTTATGACTTCAAAGCCTGCTCTTTTCAGTAACGTTTCCGCTGTTTTGCGGATAGTGCTACTGTCATCAATCACCATTATTTTAATCGTCATCTGATGTCACGCAGTTGAATTTTCAGGGGAGTGTCCTTCATCATCCCATCCTTAATGTATATTATTAATTCCATTTGCTAAGTTATTATTTTATATAGATAGCACAAAGATCACTATATTGCTATAGAAGACCATAATCACAAACAAAAAACCAGCAGAAACTATAAACTATTTTGTTATCAGGCTTAATGTTTACATTCGCAATTAGAATTTACCTGATGCTTTGCTATCATGCCATATCATATAATTGAACAGTGTAGACCAGCTTTACTAAAAATAAAGGCAACACCTGGAAATAATACCTCTCTTACTCATTTTAATGGATATAATGAACCTTAATACCATGACTTCTGTCCCCCATCTGACCACAGCATTAGCCGGACCACTGCAAGACCTGGAAACACATATCCTGGCGAATCAAACCGAGATCGAGCACTGGTTTCGCTCTCAATGGCTAGCATACCGTGCACCTTTTTATAGCTCGGTTGATCTGCGAAATGCAGGCTTCAAGGTCGCGCCTGTGGATACCAATCTTTTCTCTGCCGGCTTTAACAATCTTAACCCGGCATTTCTGCCTTTATGTGTGCAGGCGGTGCAGGCTGCAATTGAACACCTCTGCCCGAAAGCGCGAAGACTGATCATCGTACCCGAATCACACACCCGGAATCAGTTCTACCTGGAGAGCCTGTCAACCCTGCAGGGTATAATCGAAAAAGCAGGACTGGAAGTACGTATAGGCCATATCAATGAAGAGAAGCAGGCGCGTGAACTGACTCTGCCATCGGGACAAACCATGACCCAGCAGCCCCTGGAGAGATCCGGCAACAGGCTGCATATCAAGAATTTCGAGCCCTGCATCATATTACTGAACAACGACCTGTCAGATGGCATTCCCGATATCCTGGAAAACATCGACCCTGACCAGACCATAACACCGCAACCGGCCATGGGCTGGTCCAGCCGATTAAAGTCAGACCATTTCGCCCATTATCAACGCGTCGCAAAAGAATTTTCCGATATCATCGATATCGACCCGTGGCTGATTGACCCCTAT
>JAYEGM010000086.1:0-15289 GCA_034659075.1 Pseudomonadota bacterium | reverse complement strand
ATTCCCTGTATTTGCTGCTGGCTGGAGAGGGTGAGCAGAAAACTGATGACAGCACTCCAGCCTGCGGCAATTACAACCCCGGTAAGAAGAAGGCGCTCGGTGCTCCATTTGCCATTGGAGAAACTGATGCCAAATACCAGCAGGGTTGATATGAGGGCGCCGGCAAAGGCTGTTAAGGGTGTCCAGATAGATGATATGCCCAGCAATAACGCGGCCAGTGTAAAAACACCGGCACCACCTGAGATACCGAGGATATAGGGCTCAGCTAACGGGTTGCGCAGCAATACCTGTAACAGTGCGCCAGCCATCGACAGGAGTGCACCAATGATGAATGCATCCCCTGCCCGATCGGCGCGCAGGCTGAAGATCGTTTTTGCCAGGGCATTTGTTTCTCCCGACAGGACAGAAAGTAGTTCCTTAATTCCGGTGCCTGAACTGCCGGAGAGCAGTGCCAGTAAGAGGCAGGCAGGGACAAGCAACACTAGCAGGCCGAGTAGTTTGGGCTGATGAGCCATCAAGGAGCCGCTAGATGCATTATCTGCCATCCTGACTGTTCGGCATGAGCGGCCAGTTGTGGGTCCGGGTTAACGGCAACTGGGTTGTCGACCTGTTGCAGCAGCGACAGGTCATTATGTGAGTCGGAGTAAAACCAGCTACCCTGCATGCTGTTAGACGTATCTTTCAGCCAGCTATGCAGGCGAGTTACCTTGCCTTCCTGGTAACTGGGTATGCCGCTGACTTTGCCTGTGTACTGGCCGTCAATACATTCTGCATTGGTTGCGATGAGATTATCTATAGCAAACAGGTCAGCAATCGGGCGTGTCACAAAATCATTGGTTGCGGTGATGATAAGCAGCGTATCACCCTGTTGACGGTGCCTGTTTACCAGTGCTTTTGCCTCGTCAGTAATAATGGGCATAATGCGATCATTAATATACTCTTCGCGCATTTTTAATAATTCAGGCATAGGGATTTGAGACAGTGGAGCCAGCTGAAAGCGTAAGAAGGCCATTATATCCATCTGGCCATTTAAGTATTCCTGATAGAAGCGTTCATTCTGTTGCTGATGAGACTCCCGATCAACAGCCCCTTTTTCAATCAGGTATAGCCCCCAGAGGTAATCACTATCACCTCTGAGGAGAGTGTTATCAAGATCAAAGATTGCCAGTGCCACATTGTTTCCCGAATAAGTTTATCAGCGCATTCTACAGCGTATTCCCGGATTGGGCGATACGCCGGGCGAAAATGTGACAGGATGATGACAGTGTGCTATTTTTTATATATTAATTGAATTCACTGGAATATGAACATGCTGGACAAAGAAGGCTATAGACCTAATGTCGGCATCGTACTGTGTAATGATAATCAGCAGGTATTGTGGGCCCGCCGCATCAAACATGATGGCTGGCAGTTTCCACAGGGTGGCGTGAGGGAGCACGAGTCTGCAGACGATGCCATGTATAGAGAGTTAAGAGAGGAAATCGGTCTTAAGCCGAAACACGTAGAGCTTATTGGCCGCACTAGCGACTGGCTGCACTATGATTTACCTCGATCCTGCCGGCGTCACGGATATTCCCGTTTTCGCGGTCAAAAACAACTCTGGTTTCTATTGCGTCTGACCGGTTGTGATGGCGATGTCTGCCTTGATCAAAGTGATTGCCCTGAATTTGATCACTGGAGATGGGTCACCTACTGGCAGCCCTTAAAGCAGGTAGTACATTTCAAAAGAGATGTTTATCAAGCAGCATTGAGGGAACTGGAGCCCTTTCTTTAGGTATATCTCAACCCAACCTGCGAAAGGGCTTGTAGTCAGAGGTTCCCTTAGCCTTACTTGCCTGATTCGGCTTTGCTTGCCTGTTTCCCCTTTTGAGTGACTTTCAAAATTTCAACAGTTTTCACCGGCACATCTCTACGGCCACTCCGGGTATCGGTATCACTGCTTTCAATTTTCATTACCACGTCCATCCCGCTGGTGACTTTGCCGAAAACGGTATATCCCCAGCCACGCATGTTCTTTCCCGTGTGGTTTAGCATATCGTTGTCTTTAGTGTTGATAAAGAACTGATCGGTGGCTGAATGAGGGTCGCCGGTACGTGCCATGGCGATGCTGCCTTTCTGGTTCTTCAGCCCATTATCTGCTTCATTTTTTATCGGCATAACGCCGCCAATTTTATTCATCGATGTATCCAGCCCACCGCCCTGAATCATGAAGCTTTTGATCACCCGGTGAAATATAGTGCCATTGTAGTGTTTCTGGTCCACCAGGGTGAGGAAGTTTTTGACTGTAACGGGAGCCTTTTCTGGGTTCAGGGTGACTTCAAAATTTCCTGCGCTGGTTTCGAACAGAACCACGGGGTCTTTTTTCTCGTTGGCTGAGACGATGCTCATACTTGAGATGAGGGTGACTAATAGAATTGTTTTAATAAATTTCATTGATGTTTCCTTTTTGTTTCAAGTTTCAAGTTTCAAGTTTCAAGTTTCAAGTTTCAAGTGACAGGGCCCAGGTTTTTTAGACTTGAAACTTGAAACTTGAAACTGCTTTTATTCCATATCCAGTATCAACTTCCAATGCTCAGCCGCGACCGGCATTATCGAAAGCCGATTCCCCCGTCGAACTAATGGCATTCCCTCAAGCTCCGGCAGGGGTTTCAACTCCTGCAGAGTGATGTTGCGTTTGAGGTCTCGCACAAACTTCACATCTACCATATACCAGCGAGGATTGTCGGGGTCGCTTTTAGGGTCGTAGTAGTGCTGTTCGGGGTCGGTCGCTGTGTAGTCAGGGTAGCCATTTTTAGTTACTTCCATGATGCCGACGATGCCGGGTTCTTTGCAGTTGGAATGATAGAAGAAGACCTGGTCACCGATTTTGATGTCATCGCGCAGCATGTTCCTTGCCTGGTAGTTTCTAATGCCATCCCAGTGATCTGTTTGATTGGGCATTGCTTTAAGGTGGTCGATGCCAAAAACATCAGGTTCGCTTTTAAATAACCAGTAATTCATTTTTTGGGCGCCTCTATCTCGTAGTTTTTATGGCTGGGGTAGAAGCCAAACCAGCCAGCAATATGTTTGTACGCTTCTTTTGGTTGAGGATAGACCCAGCAGATATCATTGATCCAGCCAAGTTCAGTGTTAAGGTCTACCCACAGGCATTTGCCTTTAACCGGGCAGTTGTATATACGGTCACTTACCTCAAATTTATCTAATTTGATAAGGTCAGGGTGTACGTAATAATTGCCTTCGACCATTTGTATCTGATAGTCGTCTGCCTGCAATAAGACGCTGCCGTCGTTTTTCATTTTTATCTTTATTGCAGGCATTCAAGCACCATTGTGACACCGCGGCTGGATAAAATGAGCGGGTGTTATCGTTATATGCGGAATGATATCCCATGTGTCGTGAGGAAGCTCGGGAATGTATTGAACGTCATGGCCTGCGGCTACCAGAAAAGGTTTTTTTGTTTTCGTGGCAGACCCGCCATAGCAACATTCGGCCAGAGTGCGGTCATAGTAGCCACCACCCATGCCGAGGCGATTGCCACAGGCATCAAATGCGACCAGTGGCATAAAAATTAAATCCATTTCCGATGCAGGCAACAGGTGGTGGTGAGGAACGACTGGTTCCGGGATGCCATATTTGTTGTGTGCCATATCACGACCCGGAATCCATTCGGCGAAACGCAGTGTTTTTTCATCAGGGTTTACCAGCACAGGTAAATAACACTGTCGGCCATGCTTAATACAGTGCAACATCAGTGGCAGCAGATCGATTTCCCCATCTTTTGCGACATAAAAAGCGATGGTTGCGGCGTTCTTTAGGGCAGAAATTTTTCGCAGCACTTTATCCGTAATCGCATAACTGGCCAGGTGCTGGCGATAGGCAGGTAAGGCTGAACGTTTTTTCCGGAACTGTTGGCGTATGGCCTTTTTATCGGTCATCAGCAAGTTGCATCAAGTATGTTTTAAAAAAGGTGGCGCCCCCACCTGTGCCGTAACACGCATGTACCTTGAACCAGTGGTTCAAGTGGGAGTCTTGGTCATGCATCAGGCTATCAACATGTTGTTCATGGAGACGGCTCAACAGCATTAGCGCTGAGTCCCGAGTTTGTGGATTAGGTTCTAAGGGTTATTAGTATGCTACGTACACCGCAGCGGGCGCCACGTTGCAATTATAGCTCCATTTCGGCCTGCCCATCCAAGGCTTCTTCTAAATTTTTTCGAAGATTTTTGATGCGGGTTTCCATTTCCAGTGTCAGGCCGGTATCTTCACGCAGGGACAAGAGATCATGGGCAATGTTCAGCGCGGCCATCACAGCAACACGTTCAGTACCCAGTACGGCACCGCTTTGCTGTATTTCCCGCATGTTCTGATCAAGATATGATGCTGCAGTCAGCAGCTCATCACGTTTTTCGTCGGGGCAGGCGACGGAATATTCTTTACCGAGGATGCTTATCTGAACCCCTGAATCAGTTGATCTCAAACAGATTGCTCCAGTGTTTTAAGGCGATTGACGATAGATTCCAGCCGGGTGCAGGCAATACGGTTCTTCTCGGTTAGACGGCCGTTTTCCTTATTCAGGGACCGTTGATCTACACGCAGAATACGATTCTGCTCCTCCAGTCGACGCAGGGTCTCTGAGAGTTCAAATATACGGGCTTCCAGTTTATCAAGTTCTTCCTGAATCACAGAATAACCTCTCCGGGGGCATTTATCCTCGAAACAAGGGTGCGTCTTTAGAATGTTCCTTACAAAAGAATACTATAAAAGACTACGAGTTGTTGTTATATCAGCCCATATAGTACTTGTTGCACAAGGCTGTTGGAAGATAATATGACTTTTTCTCTCAGGAATAAACCTGAATAAGGCAATCAGATCACATTATTATGAATAATTATGGTCATTTTTGGCAAAGTAGATGAAAACCGGGAGCTAGATGAACCAGAATAACAATACTATGCCGGCGTATACGGACCTGACACTTGCTTTACGGCGGATTAACAGCCAGTTGTCCGCCTCCGAGTGTCATGGCTTGATTGCCGGTGCGTTGAATACGCAGAATACGGCCTCGATTGCACGATTTTTTACAGATGATGCTGAGTCCTTGCAGCAGGATGCTGAATTTTCTGAACTTATCTCACGCTTGGTGCAGGCGAGCTCCGAGGGATACAGAAATGAGGATTTCAATTTTCAGCTGCTGTTGCCGGATGATGGCGTCCCCCTGCTGGAACGAAGCCGTGCCCTGGCTGAATGGTGCGGGGGCTATGTGATGGGCCTGCTTGAATCCGGCCTGAAAGAATTCGACAAGCTGCCAGAGGATGCGGCAGAAGTGGCTAAAGATCTGGTTGAGATATCCCAGCTTGATGTGTCTGTCGAGGTCAGTGGTTCCGACAGTGATTTGATGCAGCTGGAAGAATATGTACGTGTTGGCGTGCAGATAATTTATGCGGAGCTTTCCAGGGGCAGCAAGCCGGACGAAGATGAGCAGGATACAGCAAGCAGGAATGACGAAGATGAATGAGCAGTTCGCTAAACGCCGTCAGGAAGTGATGCAGATGATGGGTGGCGGGGTGGCGATTATTCCGACGGCCAGTGAACGGGTACGCAGTCGGGATGTGTTGTATCCATTTCGTGCTTCCAGCGATTTTTATTATCTTACACACTTCAATGAGCCGGAGGCCGTTGCCGTGCTGGTGCCGGGCCGGGAGCATGGTGAGTTCATTATATTCTGTCGGGAAAGAGATCCGGATAAAGAAATCTGGGACGGACGCCGGGCCGGGCTGGAAGGCGTTTGTGAATATTACGGTGCAGACGATGCCTTTCCGATTACGGACATTGACGAAATCGTACCTGGCTTGCTGGAGAATCGTGAAAAAGTCTTTTACAGCATGGGTGCCAATGATGAATTTGATTCACGCCTGATGACCTGGGTGAATGAGGTGCGCAGCAAAGCGCGTACTGGAATTACTGCACCGGCCGAGATTCTTGATCTTGGCCATATCCTGCATGAAATGCGCCTGGTCAAGCGTTGTGAAGAAAAGACACTGATACAGAAGGCCTGTAAAATTTCAGCACGCGCTCACAAACAAGCGATGAAGGTGTGCAGGCCCGGTATGAAAGAGTACGAAATTGAAGCGGAATTCCAGTATATTTTTCGTAAGAAAGGTAGTGAATTTCCGGCTTACCCGCCGATAGTGGCTACCGGTGAGAATGCCTGTGTGCTGCATTACATTGAGAACAGGGCTGAGTTAAAAGACGGCGACATGCTGCTGATCGATGCGGGCTGTGAAATTGATGGTTATGCGGCAGATATCTCACGCAGTTTTCCTGTCAATGGCAAGTTCAGCGCCGAACAGCGTGCCCTGTATGAGGTGGTACTTGCTGCGCAGCAGGCGGCGATGGATACCATTAAACCCGGTGCAACCTGGGATATGCCGCATAATGCAGCGGTGCGCGTGATTACAGGGGGTCTGGTTGAGCATGGCCTGTTGCAGGGTGACGTGGACGAGCTGGTCGCCAGCAAGGCCTACCAGCGTTTCTATATGCACAAAACCGGTCACTGGCTAGGGCTGGATGTGCATGATGTCGGCGATTATAAAGTCAATGACAACTGGCGCGAGCTTGAATGCGGCATGATCATGACTGTAGAACCCGGGCTCTATATCGCGGCCGGTGCAGAAGGTGTCGACGAACGATGGTGGAATATCGGTATTCGAATTGAAGACGACGTCGCTGTGACGAAGACTGGCTATGAGGTGTTGAGCGAGGATGCGCCGAAGCAGATTGATGATATTGAACGTATAATGAAGGGCTAACAAATTTGTTTTACGTTTTACGAATTATGTTTTACGTAAACCGTAAACCGTAAACCGTAAACCGTAAATCAAAATAACATTCCCCTGCTTTTATATCGGAGCTATGAATGACTAACAAACACTATGACGTAATCATCGTCGGCGGTGGCATGGCGGGTGCCAGCCTGGCCTGTGCGTTGGCGGATACGGGTATTCGCATGGCTATCATCGAAGCCGTACCCTGGCAGTCTGATCAGCAGCCCAGCTATGATGTGCGGACTATTTCTCTTTCGCATGGCTCCCGTTTGATTTACGAAAGCATGGGTATCTGGCGACAAATTGATAAAAATGCCGTTTGCCCGATTCACCGTATCCATGTCTCTGATCGTGGTCATCCGGGTATTGCGCACCTTGATAGAAAGGATGCCACTGTAGAGGCGCTGGGTTATGTGATCGAAAACCGTGCTTTGGGTGCGGCCCTGATGAGCCGGCTGGAGACATTGGAGCATGTTAATATCATCAGCCCGGCAGTGGTTAGCGATGTAGATATTGCTGATGACTTCGCAACGCTTATTTGCACAACGGATAATGAGGAAATTACCTTACAGGGCACGTTGGTTGTTATTGCCGATGGCGGGCGTTCGGGTTTGCGGGAGAAGCTGGGCTTTCAGTCCACCACAGATGATTACCGGCAGACAGCTATCGTCTGCAATGTCACGCCCGGGAACAATCACCGGCATTGCGCCTATGAAAGATTTACCCCGTCCGGTCCGCTTGCCATGCTGCCGATGAATGAAGACCGTTGCTGGTGTGTCTGGGCAGTCGATGAAGCAGATGTAGAAGAACTTACTGCTATGCCCGAAGATCAGTTTCTGGAACGTTTGCAGCGACAGTTTGGTGACCGTTTAGGGCGTTTCTCGCGGGCAGGTAAGCGATATGCTTATCCGCTGGCCAGAAACCGCGTTGAAGCACATACAGGCAGGCGCGTGGTGCTGGTAGGTAATGCGGCACATACTGTTCACCCGGTGGCAGCGCAGGGCTTTAACCTGGGCCTCAGAGACGTGGCCTGGCTGGCGGAAGTGCTGGCGGCGGCGCATGCTCAGCAGCAGGATCCAGGGTCAACGGATGTTCTTCAGCAATATGAAAATATACGCAATAAAGATACGCGGCGGGTGACAGGTTTTACGCACGGCATGATCAAGGTCTTCACGAGCCGCCTGGCGCCGGTGATCGCGGCAAGAAATCTGGGTCTGTTGGCCACGGATATATTTCCTGAGTTTAAACAGGCATTACTGAAACGGACCATGGGCCTGACAGGGCGTCAGTCCCGCCTGGCACGTGGCCTGGAATTAAAGGGTAATCTTAACAATAATGCCTGATCAGCAAACAGATATTCTTATCGTCGGTGCCGGCATGGTCGGTTCAGCCGCTGCCCTGTCTTTTGCCCGGGCAGGGTTCAGTGTTAGCCTGGTTGAGGCCAATGAACTGCCGCAATGGTCTGCATCAGACTATAATTTACGTGTCTGCGCTATCAGCGCGGCATCCGAAAGGTTACTGAAGGATGTTGGCGTCTGGCAGCAGATACTGGATAGTCGGGCATCACCGTATGAACACATGCACGTATGGGATGACAACGGCAGTCTGGATTTCGATGCGGCAGACAGCGGCCAGGCGCATCTTGGTTATATCGTTGAAAATAATCTGATTAATGCCAGCTTGATTGAGCGCTGCCAAAGCCAGTCAAATATCAGCCTGCTGACGGCCAGCCGGTTATCATCCATGACATGGGCGGATGATCAGCTTCAAATAAAACTGGATAACGGTATTGATATCAGCAGCCGCCTGGTGATTGCTGCCGATGGCGGGAATTCACAGCTGCGCCGCCTGTCGGGAATAGAAAGCTCCCATCATGATTACCAGCAAACAGGGATTGTGGGCAGGGTCAGGACATCTTTGCCGCATGAGAATACGGCCTGGCAGCGGTTTCTTGCCAGCGGCCCGTTGGCCCTGCTGCCCCTGTCAGATGGCAGCTGTTCGATAGTCTGGTCTGCGGACCGTGCGCGCGCAGAAGAACTATTATTGTTGAATGATGCGGATTTTGCTGAGCAGCTGGCTGCCGCTTTTGAGCATCGGCTGGGGGATGTTGAAGTACTCAGCCCGCGTGCAGGTTTCCCGTTAGTACTGGCCAATGCCAGAACCTATATCAAAGATCGCGTTGTTCTGCTGGGGGATGCAGCACACCGGGTTCACCCGCTGGCTGGTCAGGGGGTGAATCTCGGTTTTCAGGATGTGGCAGAGCTCTCATCAACACTGCTTGAGTCGGTAGCCAATGGTCGAGATATTGCGGATCCTTTATATTTGAGAAGATATGCACGTAGTCGCCGTGCAGAGGTAAGTTTAATGCTTGCCGGAATGGATGGCATACAGCGTATTTTCACCAGCCGCCGTCAGCTTGTGCAAAAGTCGCGCAGACTTGCAATGAAAATAATTAATCGACTGCCACCGGTTAAACAGTTCCTGGTAGATCGTGCATTAGGAAACTGAAGAGGGAAACGGCAGTAGAAAAATTCCATTATTAATTGAAATTATTAAAAAGAACTTGTCGGATTAACTTAGTCAGCTAGAATAAATACAAATAATGTAGTATCTATTGTCGTGATGTATGGGGGTGCGGCGGTTTTTTCCGCATCTGTACACTAAATAATAAATTAAATGGATATCTACCGATTATTTTCGGTGGAGCAGTGTTTGGAGGAAAATCAGATGAACCAGGGAAAAAAAATTATTTATACAGGTATCTGCGGGTTGGCCATTGTCCTGAGTACAATGTTTCAAACAGCTGCAGCTGCCACGCTGGATTTTGCCATACAGCCTATACTCGGAGAGGAGGCAACCAGAAAATCCTTTCAGCCGCTGGCCGATTTTTTTGCCAGGGTTACCGGTGATGAGGTGGTTATCCACACCGCACGAGATTTTCCTGAATACTGGGTCAATCAGAAAAAAAATAATCCCTATGAAATCATCATGGATAATGCCTTCTTCACTGATTATCGTATAGAAAAAACGGACTGGGTTTCTCTTGCTAAAGTACCAGGCCTGGTCAGTTACACCCTGGTAGTCACAGCAGATAACGCCGTATTTGAGGCCAGTGAACTGGTTGGCAAGCGAATCGCATCAGGAATGCCGCCTGCGCCATCGGGTGTTTTCCTTGGCCAGATGTTCAGAAACCCGTTACGCCAGCCCTTTATCGTGCCAACAAATTCCTCTGATGAGTCAATGAAGAAGCTCATTGCTGGAGAGGTGATTGCAGCGATTGTCCCTACCCCGCTGGTAAATATGGCACTGCAGCAAGGTGAGGACCTGGTCGTGGTCAAGACCAGTGTGCAGATACCCCACGTGGCCATCTCTGTTTCACCCAAGGTCCCTGAAGAAAAACGTGAAAAAATTAAGAAAGCATTGCTGGAAGCAGACAAGACTGAAGCAGGCAAGGCGCTGCTAAAAGAATTGGGCTTCTCAAACTTTGAAGCTGCGGATCCAAGCCTGTACTCCGGTTTGATGCAGTACCTGGTCGATTTCTCATTTGCCGGCGAGTAGTTAAATCCTGCTCTGTTTTGATCCATAGCAGTAGTTTTCACTTCAAATAACTACAATCTGCTATGGATCTGTTGCAAATTTCTGCTGTCCTGATCACCCTGACGGCAGTTTTTAGCTTCCTCAATCAGGTTTATTTAAAACTACCTGCAACGATCGGTGTCATGGCGATATCCATGGCATTGTCGTTGATGCTGCTGATACTCGGCAGCATGGGTTTTCCGCTGCTGCTGGAGCAGGAAAAAACCCTGCTTTCCGGGGTTGATTTCAGTGCCACCTTATTGCACGGCATGCTCAGCTTCCTGCTGTTTGCCGGCGCCCTGCATGTCGATCTGAATCGTCTGTCGGAAATGAAGTGGGTAGTTGCCTCGCTGGCAACTGTCGGCGTGCTGCTCTCCACCCTGATTGTGGCATCGCTGTCCTGGTCAGTCGCATGGCTGCTGGATTTACCGCTGAGCTTTATTCATTGCCTGCTATTTGGCGCATTGATTTCGCCTACCGATCCGGTTGCTGTTATCAGTACCCTGAAAACACTGGGCGTACCCGCTACACTGGAAACGAAAATTGCCGGAGAGTCGTTGTTCAACGATGGTGTTGGCGTGGTGCTGTTCCTGGTGATATTTAATATCGCCTACAGCAGCGAGCCCATGCAGGCTGTCGAGGTGGCCGAACTGTTTATAACAGAAACTTTGGGTGGCGCTTTATTCGGGCTGCTAGCAGGCTACATTACCTACCGTATGCTGCGTCGGGTAGACAACTATCAGGTTGAGATTATCCTTTCTCTCGCCCTGGTAATGGGCGGTTATGCCTTTGCAGAAGCCTGGCATTTGTCTGCTCCGATTGCCATTGTGGTGGCGGGACTGCTTATTGGTAACCACGGGCGTCAATTCGCCATGTCAGAGCAAACGCGCGAGCATCTCGATACCTTCTGGGAACTGGTTGATGAAATTCTTAACGCCGTGCTATTTGTATTGCTGGGTCTCGAAATTCTATTAATTATTCCGTTGTCAGCCAATGCATTACTGCTGGCAATAACCGCTATCCCGATAGTCCTGTTCTCACGCCTGGTTAGTGTTTCTATTCCCATTTCAATCTTAAGATTAAACTACCAGTTTTCTCCCGGAGTTATAAAAATCCTCACCTGGGGCGGTCTGCGAGGGGGCATCTCGGTCGCGCTGGCATTATCATTGCCTGCCGATGAGGTGCGTTTGTATCTTCTGCCAATGACCTATGCTGTGGTTGTGTTCGCCATGCTGGTACAGGGCCTGACGCTTGGGCGAGTGGTTAGAAAACAATTAGCACAGGTATCCTGATAGCATTTTTTCCCAAAATGCGTGGAAATCATCGCTGGATTTTCGTATAGTCTGCCCCCCGACCAGGGTTTATTGAGGGAGAGACCGGCTACTAAGCTACACCAGTGCCGGCGCCGAAGGCGCAACCCGCCCGGAATCGCTCAGGCAAAAGGACCACAATAAACCGTCGGCTCTGGAGAGCTGTCTTGCACGCAAGTATGCGGAAGGCACACCGAAGGGGGTAAATCTCTCAGGTGAACGGACAGATGGGCGAATGACAGTACGGGCCAGGCCTTCTGTCAGGGTGCCCAATAACTCCAGGAGTTCGCATGACAGTTAAACAAACACCGCTTTATCTACAGCATATTGAAGCTGGCGCAAAAATCGTTGATTTTTCCGGTTGGCAGATGCCTATCCATTACGGCTCGCAACTTGAAGAGCATCATGCTGTGCGCCAGTCTGCCGGTGTGTTCGATGTCTCACACATGAATGTAGTCGATTTGCATGGCAGTGGGAGCAAAGCCTTTTTGCGCTATCTACTCGCTAATGATGTCGACAAGCTGAAAACTCCGGGTAAGGCATTGTATAGCTGCATGCTGACGGATGACGCAGGCATAATCGATGATCTAATTGTTTATTATATGAA
Organism: Pseudomonadota bacterium; assembly: GCA_034659075.1. Classification (GTDB taxonomy): domain Bacteria; phylum Pseudomonadota; class Gammaproteobacteria; order BMS3Bbin11; family BMS3Bbin11; genus BMS3Bbin11. The sequence goes on along the minus strand of JAYEGM010000086.1, from coordinate 2,972 downwards.
TGAAGACTGGTATCGAATAATTCTCAATGCCGGCACACATGATAAAGATATGAAGTGGATAAACAGCCAGTTGCCTGATTTTCCAGATATAAGCCTTAACGAAAGACCTGAGCTGGCTATGCTTGCGATACAGGGGCCACAGGCGATCGAGAAATTATCTTCCCTGTTAGCCGATGAGGCCAGCAACAGGGTAGCGAATCTGTCTGTGTTTCATGCCTGTGAGATAGACGGAATATTCATCGGCCGTACCGGTTATACCGGGGAGGATGGGGTAGAGGTGATCCTGCCCGCTGATGATGCAGTTGATCTGTGGCAGCAACTGATGACGGTCGATGTAAAACCAATAGGATTAGGTGCACGGGATACTTTACGACTTGAAGCCGGGATGGCGCTTTACGGTCTGGATATGGATGAAACAACTTCACCATTGGTGTCGGGTCTTGACTGGACGGTTGCCTGGCAGCCGGAAGAGAGGGGCTTTATTGGTCGTAAAGCACTACAAACAGCAAAACAGAATGGCCCTGAACAACGCATGGTTGGATTGCTGCTGACAGGCAGGGGCATACTGCGCTCTCATCAGCAGGTGAAGTTTACTGACGGCAGCAGCGGCGAGACTACCAGCGGCAGCTATTCACCGACTCTGGAAAAATCAATAGCATTAGCCCGGGTGCCGGCTGCGGTAAAAGTCGGCGACAGCTGCGAAGTGGATATACGCGGTCGTTGGATATCCGCAGTTGTTGTTAAATACCCGTTTGTCCGCAATGGCAAGTCGATGCTAAATTCATAACATACCTGGTACAAAGGAGAATAGTAGTGAGTAATGTCCCGCAGGAATTGAAATATACAAAGTCACATGAGTGGGTTCTGGCCGGCGATGATGGCCAGGTAACCATCGGTATCACTGACCATGCACAGGAACTGCTGGGAGACATGGTTTTTATTGAGCTCCCGGAGATAGACAAGGAGCTGGATGCCGGCGACGAATGCTCAGTCGTCGAATCGGTAAAGGCCGCTTCAGATGTCTATGCCCCGGTTGCCGGCACGGTCGTCGCGGTCAATGAACAACTTGCTGATGCGCCGGAGCTGATTAATGAAGATCCTTACGGAGAAGGCTGGATGTTTCGTCTGCAGATAGCGGATGTTAACGAGCTGGATGGTTTGATGGATGCCGAGGCTTATGAAGCCATCGAAGCGGAAGAGTAGGTAAAGAAGTTTCAAGTTTCAAGATCTAAGACCTAAGACCTAAGACCTAAGACCTAAGACCTAAGACCTAAGACTTTTTTCTATGCCATTTATACCTCATACTGAAGAAGAAACGCGCCAGATGCTTGCTGCCATTGGCGTCAAGCACATCGATCAGTTGTTTGATGAAATTCCTGACGAACTGATTAATGAAAAACTGGATTATGTGCCGCCTGCGATGGGTGAAGCGGCTATCCGCCAGCTGGCAAAGAAACAGGCGGCATCCGATGGCTCTTACATAAACTTTATTGGTGCCGGGGCCTACGAACACCATATCCCTGCAGCGGTATGGCAGGTGGCTACGCGTGGTGAATTTTATTCGGCCTATACGCCCTATCAGGCTGAGGCGTCTCAGGGCACACTGCAGCTGCTGTATGAATACCAGACCATGATGGCATCTCTGACCGGCATGGATGTGTCAAATGCCAGTCTTTATGAAGGTGCCAGCGCACTGGCCGAAGCCGTGCTGATGGCGGTGCGGGCACAACGCAAAAAGCAGCGCGTCCTGATGCCGCAAACCGTTCACCCCGGCTATCGCGAGACGACACAAACCATTGTCAAAAATCAGGGTATAAGCTTGTGCTCTATTGCCTATTCAGCAGAAAGCGGCTGTATCGATCTCAACAGTTTAGCTGATGAGCTGACAGAGGATGTTGCGGCAATAGTGATTCCACAGCCTAACTATTTTGGTGCGCTGGAAGATGTCGACGCACTGGTAGATCTGGCGCATGAAAATGGATGTCTGGTTATTGCTGTGGTCAATCCGCTGTCTCTTGCTGTACTTAAGGCGCCGGGTGACTGGGGTGAGGCAGGTGCGGACATCGTTATAGGTGAGGGCCAGCCTTTGGGTATCCCATTGTCATCAGGTGGCCCATATTTTGGTTTCATGTGCTGCAGTCAGAAACTGGTCAGGCAGATGCCGGGGCGTTTAATCGGTCGTACGGTTGATGCCGACGGAAAACAGGGCTTCACCCTTACATTGCAGGCCAGAGAGCAGCATATACGCCGTTCAAAGGCGACCTCTAATATCTGTACCAATCAGGGCCTGATGGTGACTGCGGCCACCCTGTATATGTCTTTAATGGGGCCGGCCGGGATGGCACAGGCGGCACAGGCATCACATGCCAACACACTCAAGCTGATTGAAAAACTGACAGCGATTGATGGTGTCGAGATTGAATTCAACAGCGCAGTTTTCCATGAATGTGTGTTGCGTATCGATGCACCGATGGAAGACCTGCTGCGGGCCATGACTGCACAGGGCATCATTGCCGGCAAGGCACTTGCTGCTGACTTTAATGCTCTGCAAAGCTGCCTGCTGGTCTGTGCGACAGAACTGCGTACCGAAGAAGAGATGGGTGAGTATGTCCTGCACCTGGAGCGTATCGTCAGCAAGCATCGCCTCGATCCATCTTGCGCACAGAAAATGTGACTTAACTATTTATAGAACTGACATGACAGAACTAATTTTCGAACAATCTACAGCAGGGCGGGTCAACAACGCACAGTCTCTTTCCACTGTGACATGTCTTGATGATATCCCGGACAGTTTGCTGCGTAGAAAAAGCCCGGCCCTGCCTGAAGTCTCCGAAATGCAGGCGGTAAGGCATTATACCCGCCTAAGCCAGTTAAACTTTTCCATCGATACGCAGTTTTATCCGCTGGGTTCATGCACCATGAAGCACAACCCGCGGATCTGTAACGAAGCGGCAATGTATGAGGGTTTTAGC
>JAYEGM010000085.1:0-4076 GCA_034659075.1 Pseudomonadota bacterium | reverse complement strand
CTGCCATGAGTAAAGGTGTGAGGTATGGCAAAACCCTGTGACTGTTTTTGCAGTCTGTCATCACCAATGGAAGCGGCAGCGACCATAGCTTCTTCAAGATCGCCTTCTTCCAGGATATTAAACTGCTCATCAGCGTGATGCGCCCAGATTCCTGCATAGCAATCTGCCTGTAGTTCAACACGCACCTGCAGCTGATTCTTTTTGGCCTTTCCTAATACCTGTTGCTTTGCTCTTTGCACATCAGCCAGAGTTCCTTCCAGATTCTGAATGTGATGGCCGATCTCATGTGCCAGCACATACGCTTGTGCAAAATCGCCTCCTGCACCATGCAGGCGTTTCAAGTCATCGAAGAAGCCCAGGTCAACATAGACTTTTCTATCTTCGGGACAATAAAAAGGCCCCATCCGGGAACTGGCCGGCCCACAACCACTTGTCGTCGAACCGCGATACAGCACCAGGGTCGGAGAGATGTAACGTGCTCCTGCTTGTGCAAAGATTTTTGACCAGATAGCTTCAGTGTCACCATGTACCGTTTTAATAAATGCAGCCTGCTCATTATCCAGTTCTTCATTCACAGGTGCGGAACTGCCTCCACCCGTCAAAGAAGAGAGGTTAATAAAATTACCAAAATATACCACTGCACCAATACCCAATATGGCAAGGCCGAATTTTGAACGCAGCAGTGGTTTAATGACTGGCCATAAAACCAAAAGGGTACTAAGAGAAGGCAACCCCCTGCTATCACCTCCGGTGCTGCTTCTTCTATCATCAACGTTAGTGCTTTGCTTTCTTTGTCGCCACTTCATTTTATTGAGTAAACCCCGGTATGGTTAAATGATTGCTGTGTTGCATCATGCTGTAAACACTCTCACTGATTAAACTCTTTTTCGCCACCCTGATCAAGGCACTGAACACCTCCTTCCATGAAGTTTAGACCTGGGCATGCCTCTAGATTGCCCATCATTCTCAACTGCCTGGCAATATGATGAACACCCGGGCCCTCTGGCCAAACACAACCATTTATTTTGTCTTTGAGAATGTACGGTATGCAGATATATGGTAGCCAGGGGTGTACAGGAACGTTGATGTCACGTGAAAAATCAGTGCGCACTGTCATTAAGGGAAAATAGATATTCCCTTTCTTTTCAAGAAATCATGGAGGCTGGGCCCGGAATCGAACCGAGGTACACGGCTTTGCAGGCCGGTGCATAGCCACTCTGCCACCCAGCCATTGGGGGATTGCCTGATGCAAAAAAGGGAAGCTTTTGCTTCCCCTTAGAGTGTTTGGAGCGGGAAACGAGATTCGAACTCGCGACCCCGACCTTGGCAAGGTCGTGCTCTACCAGCTGAGCTATTCCCGCGTGGGTCGACTATTGTATGCACACAGCTTTCAGAGTCAAGCTGTTATTCCTGATCTGTGAGTACCGGCCAGGCGGCTTTGAGGTAGACAATCATTGAATAGAGGGTCAGTGCAGCAGCAATAAACAGCAGCAATTCACCCAACACGAAGACTGGCAGGCCAAATAGGGATTCCTGATATATCAGCAAACTGATGGCAATCATCTGCAGGGTAGTCTTGACCTTACCAATATAAGAAACTGCGACGCTTGCGCGTTTTCCCAATTCTGCCATCCATTCGCGCAGTGCTGAGATGACGATTTCCCTGCCTATTATGATAGCCACTGCGGCGGCAAATAAGGGCACGGAAATTACCAGATCCAGTACTATTTGATCGGTTGCCAGCAGGACAAGGGCCGTGGCAACGATTAATTTATCGGCAACAGGGTCAAGAAATGCACCAAAAGTGGTGTACTGGTTTAAGCGTCTGGCCAGATAGCCATCCAGCCAGTCGGTGATAGCAGCCACGACGAATATGACTGTAGCCACCAGATTGCTCCAGTTAGCATCAATGGCATACACAACAAAAAAGAACGGAATCAGCAGGATTCTCAGTAGTGTCAGAAGGTTTGGAATGTTTAGTGGCACAGCGGCAGGATAATCCCGAATGTGAAATATTAATCAAAGTCTAACACTTTGTATGTTGCTCTGATAATTGATTTACGCCTTAAAACTTAAAACTTGAAACTCGTCTCAATGCAAACAGTCATGTATACGTTCCGCCAGCTTGCGATTGATGCCAGCCACCCGGGACAGGTCTTCGACCCCTGCCCGTTCAACACCCTGCAGCCCACCAAAATGCTTTAGCAGTGCCCGACGCTTTTTATCACCGATACCGGGTATTCTCTGCAGAGTAGACGTCACTCTTGCCTTAGCACGTCGCCGACGGTGGGCAGTAATGGCAAAGCGGTGCGCTTCATCACGTATCACCTGCACCAGATGCAGGGCAGGAGAATCGGGTGACAACATTACCGGTACAGACTCACCCGGCCTGAACAAACGCTCCCAGCCGGCTTTACGTTCTTTACCTTTTGCCACGCCTACGGTGATGACCCCCTTCACACCGAGTTCTTCCAGTGCATCGCAGGCCGATGACAGCTGACCCTTGCCGCCATCTATTAACAGTAAATCGGGAAACTTTTCCTCTTCATCTTTCATGCGGTGAAAACGGCGGCTCAATGCCTGATGTATAGCGGCATAATCATCTCCGGGCGCAATGCCGGTAATGTTATAGCGACGGTATTGATTGCTGAGCGGTCCTTCGTTGCCGAACACCACCAGCGAAGCAACGGTCGCTTCACCCTGGGTATGACTGATATCGATACACTCTATACGCTCGGGAGTATCAGGCAGTTCCAGTGCATTGACCAGCTGACTCAACCGTTCCCGGTAATTGGTCTCAGTCGCCAGGCGCCGACGCAGGGCATCTCTGGCATTGATCCTGACAGACTCCAGCCAGCGCCGTTTATCTCCGCGCTGTACTGCAGCAAGCCGCACCCGATAGCCGGCCCTTTCAGAAAGAGCTGAAGCCAGAAGTTCGACATCGTCCGGTTGTACCGGCAGCAGAATTAATCTGGCCGGTGGTTTGTTTAAGTAAAACTGGGCAATAAATGCCGACAACATCTCCCCCTCTTCCTGCTCCAGTCCAAAACGTGGGAACAGAACCTTGGTGCCCAGTGAGCGGCCTGCGCGGATAAACATAACACCAATGGCCGCTGTTGCTTCCTCTTGCACCGGGACAATGACATCAAAATCTCCCTGCTTGCCACTGACATATTGTTTTGCCTGAATCTGGCGAACGCGCGAGATCCTGTCCCGCAATTCTGCAGCCAGTTCGAATTCCTGTTTTGCCGATGCCTGCTCCATGGCTTCTGTCAGAGACTCAGCGAGGGTATCTTTCTGGCCATTGATGAAGAGTACAGCCTGCTCAATATCCCTGGCGTAATCTTCTCTGCTAATCAACTCTACGCAGGGTGCGGTACATCGCTTGATCTGGTACTGCAGACAGGGCCGGGAGCGGTTGCGGAAAAAACCATCCTCACATTGCCTGACCGGAATAGTTTTTTGCAGCAAGGTAAGCATCTCCCGTACCGCACCGGCACTGGGAAAGGGACCAAAATACTGCGCCCTGTCCTTACGTGATCCACGATGTACAGAAAACCCCGGATAGTTCTGGTCGATGGTCAGCCGGATATAGGGATAGGATTTATCATCGCGCATCAGGATATTGAAGCGCGGCTTCATGCTTTTGATCAGGTTGCTTTCCAGCAGCAGGGCTTCGGTCTCGGTATGCGTCAGACTGACTTCGATACTGGCAACCTGCCGCATCATAGATTCTATGCGCAGACTCAAACCTGTCTTGCGAAAATAACTGGATACCCGCTTTTTCAGATTCCGCGCCTTGCCAACATATAGCAACTTGTCATTGGCATCGTACATCTGATAAACCCCTGGCGAGGCTGTCAGGGTCTTCAGGAAGGCCCGGGGATCGAAAGGATTTTCAGTTTCAAGTTTCAAGTTTCAAGTTTCAAGTTTCAAGTTTCAAGCAAGTTTTAAGGGCACCTCTATTTACTCGTCTTTGCGAGGAGCGTAGCGACGCGGCAATCTCTAAGTTATTGATTCTTAATAAAGAGATTGCCGCACTTCGTTCGCAATGACGGAATTGTTGAATAAATAGA
>JAYEGM010000084.1:0-15390 GCA_034659075.1 Pseudomonadota bacterium | reverse complement strand
ACGTGTTTGAGGTTGCTCTTTGTTACCAATGCCTCACGCAGCTGTTTGAAATTCCAGCCTTCTATGAATGTAACCGGGTAATCAATCACCTGGCCCGAGGTAACCAGCTGCAATAAATCATTCATCTTCGAATCAGCGGGGATTCTATATTCACCGGCTTTGAGGGAGCCAGCCAGGTTCCGGTAACGTGCCCAGAACAGGAAAGACCATTTTTCATCCAGCAGGCCTTCGTCTACCAGCTGTTCTGCGAAGCCACGCATTGATGCCCCGTTTGCGACAGTAATATTACGCGACTGTTCAGTCACGACACGCGTTTCAGCATTTTGCAGCCAATTTTGCGCAATGAGTCCGATAGCCACAGCAAGTATGACGAAAAATACTATCAGCCTGCCGAACATATCGAATCCTCAAGCTTCTCCTGTAATAGCCGGGTGTTCGCACACACAGCAAGTTGCTGGCCATTAAAATTAATCACAGGCCAGAGTCCAATAAGGCTGTTTGTGACAAAAATCCCATCGCTATTTGTCAGGTCTTCTTGTCGAAGCATGGTTTGATTCACTGTTATTCCGTTCTCTTCAGCCAGAAAGATGATTATCTCACGACAGAGGCCTTTGATACCCGTTTTATGCAGAGACGGTGTGACTAAATGATCGCCACGCCATATAAATACATTGCTCATACTGCCCTCGATGACATTTCCTCCATCATCCAGCATTATGCCTTCGTCCCAGTCTTCTGCCTGACATTCGATACGGGCGAGCACCTGTTCCAGCCGGTTGAGGTGCTTGATGCCTGAAAGAGCGTCGTGTGCGGCAAGGCCCTGTCTGCAAACACCCAGGGTGATGCCCTGCGCTGCTCCGGATTGATGGCGCCTACCTGGTTTCAGACTCAAAATCCTGTTTAATGATAGATCAGCCGGCGCAGCATAACCGCTGTTCGAGCAGCCACGCGTGATGATAATTTTAAGCACCCCGGCAGTACAGGCAGATGCCAGGTCAGTGACTTCCTGCTGCAGGAGTTTAATGTCCGGCAACTCAGTAAAATGTAAACGTCGGCAGCCTTCAAGCAGGCGATCCATGTGACGTTGCCACCATACCGGTTTGCCCTGGTGCACTCTGATGGTTTCAAATACTCCATCACCGAACTGCAGACCGCGGTCAGTAACAGATATAGACTCTGTTTGCTCGCCATTTACCAGGAATATAGTCTGTTCAGTTGTCATGTTCTATTTTTATGACTGGCAAGCAGGGTAACATGCAATTGTGCTTCAGGGCGGTTCCCAATACTTACTTCTGCCTCTAAGCGGGCACGGTTCTTTTTAACCAGCCCTTCAATAAACAACTGTATTTGATTGCTGCTCAACTGACATTGACATAGAATTGCTCCCTTTACAGGTGCGAGATATTTTATATCAGCGCTGACGATCACAAGTTCTGCTTCAATAGCCTGTTCTGCAAGCACATGGGTGACCAGTGCCCAGGCACTGAGTGTAGCCAGAGAATAGATGCTGCCTGCAAAGCCTGTACCGTGGATATTAACATTCAGTTCCAACGGCCCCTCGACGATGATATTTGAGCTGGTTAGTTCGATGATGTGGTAACCCATTGCTTCACTCAGTGGAATAGCCTGGTGGATTTTTTCCTGTAAAGCCGTGGCCGCGTTTTTCATCTAAAAAGCCCTTTGTAAGTGTCACGCAGGATGTTTTTCTGTACTTTACCCATGCTGTTGCGCGGCAGTTCATCGAGGATAATTACTTTCTTTGGTTGTTTGAAGCGTGCCAGCCGGTCGTGCAGCGCATCAATAATGTTCTGCTCTATGATATTGATACTGCTGTCTGCTACCACAACAGCCACTACAGCCTCACCAAAGTCAGGATGCGGGACAGCGATCACCGCAGATTCCTGGACACCCGCCAGATCATCAATTTCAGCCTCGACTTCTTTCGGGTAAACATTAAAACCACCTGAAATAATCAGGTCCTTAGCACGACCAACAATCGTCACTCGACCTTGTTTGTCTATCTCTGCAATATCACCGGTAATAAACCAGCCGTCAGGCCGAAATTCCTCAGCGGTCTTTTCCGGCTTCTGCCAGTAGCCGGTAAATACATTCAAACCGGTAGTTTCCAGTACACCCGCTTCTCCAGCAGGAAGTTCTTTGCCATTGATATCGGCGACCCTTACACTGTTTCCGGGTAGCGGAAAGCCGACGGTTCCTGCGACTCGATCACCGTCGTAAGGATTGGAAGTAATCATGCCTGTCTCTGTCATACCATAGCGTTCCAGGATTTTATGGCCGCTGCGTTGTTCAAACCCACGGTGGGTCTCAGCCAGCAGCGGTGCAGAACCTGAGATGAAGAGACGCATACCACGGCATATTTCACGCGTAAATGCATCTTTTTCAAGCAGGCGGGTATAAAAAGTAGGCACTCCCATCATCACGCTGCAATCAGGCAGTTTTTCTAATACGGTATCAATATCAAAGCGTGGCAAAAAGACGACTCTTGAGCCGCCCAGCAAAGCGCAGTGTAATGCCACAAACAGCCCATGTACGTGGAATATGGGTAAAGCATGCAGCAGCACGTCCTCATCCTGCCAGTGCCAGTAATCAAACAGCGCCAGTGCATTGGCGGCCAGGTTGCCATGACTCAGCATGGCGCCTTTCGATCGCCCCGTAGTGCCGGAAGTGTAGAGTATTGCTGCCAGATCGTCTTCAGCAACATCAACAATTTCATTACTCGCAGGCATGGAGGCCAGTGCTTCCATTAAATCACCCTCAGCGGCCATGCCAAGGGTCAGCGTTACAGGTACACCCTGTTTTTCAGCTTCCTTTTCTAACTCATCTCTTCGATCAGGTTTACAAACGAATAGCTGTGGTGATGCGTCGCCGAGGAAGTAGGCCACCTCAGCAGAAGTATAGGCAGGGTTGAGTGGGATGTAGACGGCACCGGCCCGCAGGCAGGCAAGATACAGCACAACTGCCTCAATGGACTTATCAACCTGAACCACAATGCGGCTGCCCTTCATAACACCCTTCTGTTGCAGCCGATTTAACATCTGGCCGGTTTGCCTGTGCAACTCAGCATAGGACAGCTTTTGGCCATCCGTCCCGTCAAGGAATACGGCATTGCCATCTTGCGGGAATTGCGCAAGAAATAAAGTATAGAGATTTGTTTTTTTCATGTTTTCTCTTAATGCTTACAGGTCATCAGCTATCGTAGGTTGGTGCTGAGGAACGAAGCCCAACAATTGTATTTCGTATACAGCACTGTTGGGCTTCATTCTTCAGCCCAACCTACAGGCTACAGTGAATTGTAAGATGGCATTTCTCCAGACTAAAAGAATTTCAGGCTCATTTTCGTCGCCAGAACAAAAATGAATATAGCAAACAAGCGTCGCAGAACCTGGTCCGGTAGCTTGTGGGCCAGGGTCGCGCCCATTGGTGCAAACACCAGGCTGGCCACTACCACACCGCCAAAAACAGGCAGGTTTACATAGCCAATGCTGCCAGCCGGCAGGTTCTCTTCATTCAGACCGCCAATTATATAACCCAGTGTTGCACTGGCAGCGATGGGCAGACCGACGGCAGCGGCCGTTGCAATTGCCTTTTTTATAGGCACTCCACAGTAGCTGAGGAATGGCACAGTCAGGGATCCACCGCCAACACCCATCAGTGCCGATACCGTGCCAATAACGAAAGAAATGCCGCTCATAGCAAAACGGCGTGGCAGAGTACGATGTGCCGACACCCGGCTTACCGCCATCTGTGCCGAGACCAGAAATAGAAATACGATGAAGGCCAGGTACAATGCAGTACCCGGTATTATATCTGCCAGCCAGGCACCGGTGAAAGAGCCTGCCAAAATACCGGGTGTCATAATTTTAACAGTTCCCCATTGCACAGCCTGCTTACGATGATGGGTATAGATGCTGGACATGGCGGTAAAAATAATGGTTGCCAAAGAGGTTCCCAGTGCCATCTTTATTGCCAGGCCACTTTCTATGCCCTGACTTTCGAAGAATAAAAGCACAATGGGAACAATCACTATGCCACCGCCGATACCCAGCAGGCCAGCTAATGTACCGGCAAATGCACCGGTAAGCAGCAACAGGGTCAGGTCCATTAACGCACTCCTGGCGTGAGCTGCCAATCAGTTATTACAGACACCTAGAAAACGGGCCCCATTAGATAATCAGGCAACCAGGTGGCGATGGCCGGGAACATGGCAAGTAGAAAAATACCGAAAACCAGGCAAAGCATAAACGGCAAAGCTCCCCACAGCACTGTCTTCAGTTCGACATCCTTGACGATACCGTTAATCACATAAAGATTGAGGCCTACCGGCGGTGTGATCAGGCCTATCTCCATATTCAACGTCAGCATTACGCCAAACCAGATGGGGTCAAAACCTGCCTGTATAATGATCGGTACGAGTGTCGGTGAGGTCATCAGGATGACCGCTACCGGCGGCAGGAATAAGCCTGCCAGCAGTAGAAAAATATTGATATAGATTAACAGCTGCCACCTGTTGACATCCATTGCCGCAATCCATTCCGCAATTCCCTGTGTGATATACAGGCTGGACATCATATAGCTGAATAGACCAGCCATACCGATAATCATCATCAGCATCACCGACTCGCGGGTAGCACTGCGTACAATCTCCCATAAAACGGTCGGTTGCCAGACACGATAAATAATCATGACCAGTATTATGCTGACCATGGCCCCTACTCCTGAGGCTTCAGATGGAGTAGCGACACCGCCATACAACGCCCACAGCACCAGTGCTATCAACAGTAGAAATGGCAATATCTTGGGCAGAACGATTAACTTGTCGCGCAAGCTGTAGTGCTTGTCCTTCTCGACAAAATGATAGCCATTTTTATAGGCATAAAACCATGACCAGGCCATAAACAGCAGCATCAGCATGGCTCCCGGCAGAACGCCTGCCATGAACAGACGTCCAATAGATGTTTCGGTGGCAATGCCGTAAACGATCATGGTGATAGATGGTGGAATAAGGATACCCAGGGTGCCGCCTGCAGCTATGGCACCGGTGGCCAGGCTGGCCGGATAGCCACGCTTGCGCATTTCCGGGATGCCCATTTTACCGATTGCCGCGCAGGTGGCCGGCGATGAACCTGTCAGTGCGGCAAACACACCGCAGGCACCAATGTTTGAGATCAGCAGCCCACCGGGGATACGGTACAGCCAGCGATCAAGTGCTTCATAGAGGTCTGAGCCTGCTCGTGACGCAGCGATGGCGGAGCCCATTAGTAAAAACATCGGGATCGATAACAGGGCGAACTCGTCCAGTGAACCGAATAATGTATCCGCCACGACATCGAAGGCACCTATGCCATCATCGATAATCAGGAACAATATGGCGGTGAAGCCAAGAGCAAAGGCGACTGGCATGCCACTCAACAGGAACATGATGAGAGCTAAGGCCGCCAGCAGGCCTAGCAGCAGAGGGTCCATCAGGCCGCTTCCTCATTCACATCCGCAATGTGAAATGGCAGCTCTCTACCGGTAATCAGACACAGCAGATCGGCTAAATACTGCAGGCTGATGACAAAAAAGCCTACCGGCATTGAAAGGTATATCGTCCATAATTTTGGACCCCAGACGGTATCAGATGTCCAGCCTTCAACCCATGCCTCATGCCAGAACAGAAAGCTGTAATAAGTCAGAACAAAGCAAAGCAGTGCGGAAGTGCTGTAAGCAAAGAGCGCTAGAATGAAGCGGCTTTTTGGCCCCAGCATGAGTGGCACAAGCTCTACATTGACATGGCCACGTGTTAACAACACATAGGGGGCGCCCAGAAAGGTAGAGGCTATCAATACATAAGTGACGAATTCCGTCTGCCAGCTTGTAGATTTATTAAGGCCATAGCGCAAAAACACCATCTGGCATACTACAAGGACACCAATAATAAGCAGCAGGGCGGCAATAATGCCAAGAATTCGCGAGAGCCCGCTGGTCAATCGGATAAAGGTATTCATAGCGCAGTAGCTCTGGCAAAGAAAAAAAGAGAGTATCGAAATAGTTGTAGGTTGGGTTGAGCTTGCGAAGCCCAACGTTATACACGTAATATAAACTGCATTGTTGGGCTTCGTTACACTCAACCCAACCTACGATATTTACTTGTTACTCCACACTAAGCGCCATATCCAGCAGCTCTTTTCCACCCTTAACACTGTCACTGAAGGCCTTATAACTGGATTCATCAGCAATATTACGCCACATTGCCGCCTGCTCAGTTGTCATCTCAACTACCTTTACACCCGCTTTTTTATAAGCATCGACCAGCTTCTGGTCTGCTTCTACCGATGCCTGATATGCAAACTGCTCAGCTTTTGCTGCAGCTTTCATCAACGCTTCCTGCTGTGCAGGGTTAAGCTTTTCAAAGCTCGTTTTTGCCATCAGGATTGGTTCGTACATTACCCAGAGCGCATTCTTACCCGGCGCTGTCAGGCAGGTTACCTGCTCATAGATTCGATAAGACACCAGTGATGAAGCAGAGGTGTTGGCACCATCGAGTACGCCTGTCTGCAGACCTGAATAGATTTCAGATGATGGCATTGAAGCAATCGAAGCACCCGCTGCCTCCAGCATCTGGTTGAAGGCCTTGCCCGCAGCACGGAACTTCTGACCCTTTACATCATCAGGCACTAGAATGCATTTTTTGTTCGAGACAAAGCCGCCGGATAACCACGTATCGGCAAGAACCATAACGCCTGCTTCATCCATAATTGCTTTAATGCGCTGCATAAAGGGAGATTTGTTCAGGCGTTTGGCGTGGTCGTGGTTTTTTACCAGGCCCGGCATTAATGTAAGGTTAAATTCCGGATGTCTGCCTCCGGCATAGGCTAAAGGGAATGCTGTAATATCCAGCTTGCCCTTGGTCATAGCACCCCATTGTTCCTTTGGTTTGAACAGAGACTTGCCGGGATAGACTTTAATTTCAACGCCAACATTCGCTGCTTTCATATCGCGTGCGATCATCTGCACCATTTCGTCACGGATATCACCTTTCCCCCCGGGCCACTGATGTGAGGCCTTTAGTTTCATGTCTGCGGCCTGTGCCGCACCTAAGGGAATTGCCAGTACGCTGGCGATGGCAATAGCTGTAAATATTTTTCTTTTGAATTTCATTCCACTTCTCCTGGATTTTTCCTGATTGCAAGCTTGTTATGTCCATCCTGACAGCAATAACTTCTCAGGAAGGGATTTTTATCTGTCGATAGTGCGCAGAAAGATTAAACGATTTTTTTCAGTGAGTCTATGAGAGGTTCTGATAAATGTTGCAGGAGCATTGCCTGGCGTAGACAAGTGACTCGGAAATCAGGAATCGAGACTAAGTAAGGATGAAAAGTAAAGAAAACATCAGTTTCAAAACTTTTCGTCTTTCGTCCTTAATCCTGTGTCCCGGATCCTTTATTTAAAAAATAAACTCCCGAGCGATGCTCGCACACTGTACCAGTGTTGTTTGTTCATCACTCGAAAATTTTAATCAGCCCCCTGGCCTTGGAGCGGGTTTCGTTCAATTCTTTCTCTGGATTGGAATCTGCTACTATCCCTGCGCCGGCCCGAAAGCTGTAGGAATTATTTTGCCGGGTGATAGTTCTAATGAGGATATTCAGATCCATATCACCGTTATGACACAGGTAGCCGACTGAACCTGTGTAGGCATCACGTGCTTCCTGCTCCAGTTCGGCAATGATTTCCATGCAGCGTACCTTTGGGCAACCTGTTATAGTGCCGCCGGGGAAGACTGCACGGATGATATCAGCAGGCGAGATATCATTCTTCAACTTACCAATCACCGATGAAACGATATGATGAACGTGGGCGTAGCTTTCCAGCACCATCAGCTCATCGACCTCTATAGACCCGGGCTGACAGATTCGACCCAGATCATTACGTTCAAGATCGACTAACATAATGTGCTCGGCCTGCTCTTTCGGGTGCATCAACAGTTCAGCTGACAATTCCCTGTCCTGTTTAATATCTTCGCTGCGAGGATAGGTGCCTGCAATGGGCCGTGTACGGACGATTCCCTGCCGGTGTTCGATCAGGCGTTCCGGCGACGATGACAGCAGTGTAGTGGCCTCGTCTATTCTTACCCAGGCTGCAAAAGGTGCAGGGTTAGCGGCTCGCAGTCTGCGCCATGCTTCATAGGCAGTGATCTCAGCGTTGCAATTGGCCTGCCAGCGGCGCGAGAGGTTCACCTGAAACACATCACCCTGACCAATGTATCGCTTAATCTGAGCGACACTGGCTAAAAAAGATTCGCCCTCTTCTTCCTCTATATCACAACTTGCAGAGGCGCTTTTTTGCTGTCTGAATTCTGCAGAGTTTGCCAGCTTCTGTATATCGCGACAAATAGCTTCAAGCATGGGTTCAGCATTATCACCGCCAGCAAAAACAAAATCTTTCCCCGTCTGCCTGTCGCGCACAATACCTGCAGGTATCTCAGTCATAGTTGCTCGCGGCAATAGCGGATGATGCAGGCAGGATGACAGCACAGGCTCGCTTTCAGCAGCGAGTTCATAGCCTAAATAGATGAACCAGCCGCCACAAAATGGCAGACCGGCTTCACAGGCAGAATCTGTCTGGTTTAGCTGTTGTTTTTTATAGATGGTGTCCAGCTGCTCAAGAAATGGCTTATTTCCGAGCTTGATACCATCATGAAGCAAGCTGCCATCAGGCAGGGCCGTTAATCGAGTACCGGGGAAGGCAAATAAAATATCATAGCCGCCCAGTTCAGATGTCGTACCGGAATTTTCCAGCAGGAAGGGATATCGTTCCGGGTTGTGCTCTACCAGATCAAAAAGATCCGGACAGAAATTCAGTTGTCGCAGCAGGACAGGTGGCACAAAGATCAGGACATGCGTTTCATGATAAGCGTACCATTAGTGCCACCAAAGCCAAATGAATTCGACATTGCAACATCGATCTTCATATCTCTTGCAGCACCCGGAACAAAATCCAGATCACACTCGGGATCAGGGTCATCCAGATTGATGGTAGGCGGTGCAATCTGCTCTTTAATTGCCATTATTGTATAGACGGCTTCAATTGCACCCGCCGCACCCAGTAGATGACCTGTCATGGACTTTGTGGAACTGACTGCGAAAGAACTGGCATAGTTACCCATAGCCCTTTTTACCGCCTTGGTTTCTGCAACGTCACCAAGAGGTGTAGACGTACCATGAGCGTTTATATAATCGATATCCTGTGGATTTACGCTGGCATTGCGCATAGCATTTTCCATACAACGCGCCGCGCCTTCACCGTCCGGTATGGGGCTAGTCATATGATAGGCATCACCACTGAGGCCAAAACCCGCCAGTTCAGCATAGATTTCAGCACCTCTACTGCGTGCATGTTCCAGTTCTTCCAGAACTAACACAGCTGCACCCTCCCCCATGACAAAGCCATCTCTGCCCTTATCCCATGGACGGGAAGCAGCCTGTGGATCATCGTTACGTGTACTTAGGGTGCGAGCGTTGCCAAAACCAGCCATTCCCGTGGGTGTTATAGAGCTTTCAGCTCCGCCGGCAAACATAACATCAGCATCGCCATATTCAATTAACCTGGCGGCATCGCCAATCGAATGGGTGCCGGTCGCACAGGCCGTCACTATGGCCAGGTTCGGTCCCTTTGCGCCCAGTGCTATGGACAAATTGCCAGAAATCATATTGATGATGCTGCTGGGTATGTAGAATGGAGAAATACGTCGCGGGCCACGATCAAACAGTATTTGCGTCTGCTTTTCTATGGTTGCCAGACCGCCTATGCCCGCCCCGATATGAACCCCGACAAGATGCGCATTTTCCTCGGTAATTTCCAGACCGGAATCTGCCATGGCATCGAGTCCTGCAGCCATGCCTAGCTGTATAAACCTGTCCATTTTGCGACAGGATTTTTTGTCCATCCAGTGTTCCGGGTCAAAATCAGTAATCTGGCCTGCGATTGAAGCCGGCATACCCGTGGTGTCAAAACTTTCTATACTGCTGATGCCACTTTTACCGGTGATAATATTCTGCCAGTTCGTATCCAGCCCTATTCCTACCGGCGAGTGTATTCCTATGCCTGTGACAACAACGCGACGCTTTCTCACCTGGGCTCCTCTATTAATTTACAGAGTGAATTAACTATACAAATCAAAGTCAAAAATCAGAAAAAAAGCCGCCGTCCCGGAAGGAGCAGCGGCTTTTTTAAGATTAGTATCTACTAGCCGGTAGCAGCATTTATGTGATCAACAGCCTGTTGCACTGTGGTGATTTTTTCGGCTTCATCATCCGGAATCTCAAGATCAAACTCTTCTTCAAGGGCCATAACAAGCTCAACAGTATCGAGTGAATCTGCGCCCAGATCATCGACGAAAGAAGAGGTATTTGATATCTGGTCTTCGCTGGTGCTGAGTTGTTCAGCAACAATTTTCTTGACGCGTTCTTCAACACTACTCATTTGATTTTTATCCTCTGTAGTAAAAAAGTTTCTTCTAAAAATGGCATTTTAACCATATTTGTATTTGTCAGTCCAACACAACTGGTCTGTGAGGGTATTCTACCCCATATACATGCCGCCGTTTACATGAATTTCTGTACCGGTGATGTAAGAGGCATCATCCGATGCCAGAAACAGGACTGCATTAGCAATATCTTCAGCGGTACCCAGTCGTGAGAGCGGTATTCCCTTAATCAGGGCCTCGCGCTGTTCCTCAGGTAATGCACGGGTCATATCTGTATCGATAAAGCCCGGCGCTACCGCATTGACGGTAATATTTCGGGAGGCAACTTCCCTGGCCATTGCACGTGTGAAGCCAGCAACGCCGGCTTTAGCAGCGGAATAATTGACTTGCCCCGGATTGCCTGTGGCACCGACTACAGAAGTGACACTGATAATTCGCCCCTGTTTCGCTTTCATCATGCCACGCAGTACGGCCTTGCTCATTCGGTAAACTGATGACAGGTTAGTATCGATAATGGCCTGCCAGTCATCTTCTTTCATCCGCATCAGCAGATTATCGCGGGTAATTCCCGCATTGTTGATCAGTATGTCCGGAGCCCCTTTTAATTCAGCACAGGCTTTTATAATCGTATCGATGGAATCCTGAGAGGTGACATTCAGTTCACGTCCGACGCCTTCATGACCTGTTTTGCTGAAACGCTCTTCAATAGCCAGGGCGCCCGCATGCGTCGTTGCTGTGCCAATGACATAGGCACCATTTGCCGCCAGCGTATCAGCTATTGCAGCACCAATGCCTCGTGAAGCGCCTGTTACCAGTGCAATTTTACCTTCAAGTTTCATGCTTTCGTCTCCAATGCATCCGCTATTAATTCATTGTTAATCAATGGGATGCAACTGATATCTCGATTAATTCTCTTCGTTAATCCACAGAGAACCTTGCCTGGCCCGCATTCGATCAGCTGCGCCACTCCATCATTATGCATGCTATTGATAGTTTCAACCCAGCGTACCGGTTCAGATATCTGGCGAGCAAGCAGATCTCGAATCTCATTTTCATCAGCGGCCTGCTGAACATTCACATTGTGAACAACGGGTATTTCACTCTGGCTAAATGTAACATCCTGTAGTCTTTCTGCCATCTGTTCGGATGCTGGCTTCATCAGGGCGCAATGCGATGGAACGCTAACGGGCAGAATGAGGGCACGCCTGGCACCTGCTGATTTGGCGTTTTCGGCCAGGCGAGCAACAGCAGCGGTACTACCTGCTACCACAACCTGACCGGGGGCATTGTAATTTACGGCTTCCAGTACCTCGCCTGCCGCATTGTCCTGACATAGGGTTCTGACGCTCTCATCATCAAGTCCGAGAATGGCTGCCATTGCCCCTTCACCTTCTGGTACAGCAGCCTGCATAAAGCTTGCGCGATCAGCAACCAGGGAAACAGCGTCTGCAAAGTTCAGCGCACCGGCGCAAACCAGGGCCGTATATTCACCAAGACTGTGACCTGCCATAACCGCCGGGCTTGCTCCCCATGCGGCCTTCCAGGCACGCCAGGTGGCGACACCAGCCGTCAACATTGCCGGCTGGGTTATTTCGGTTGAGTTGAGTTTTTCTGCTGGACCATCTGTAACTAAAGCCCATAAATTATAACCAAGGATCGCTGATGCCTCGGAAAATGTATCCTGGATAACTGGATTTGATTCGGCCAGTGAATCCATCATGCCGACAGATTGAGAGCCCTGACCCGGAAATATAAATGCTGTAGTCATTATGTTTTATACCTTTTTCTTGAAACTTGAAACTTGAAACATTTTTTTCACATCTTCAGCAGCACAGATCCCCAGGTGAATCCGCCACCAAAGGCTTCCAGCATAACCGTTTCACCTTCTTTTATACGGCCATCGCGTACAGCTTCATCCAGTGCCAGCGGAACTGAGGCTGCCGATGTGTTGCCATGCCTGTCGACAGTGACCACAACATTATCCAGGGACATACCCAGTTTCTTTGCCGTAGCATTGATAATGCGAATATTCGCCTGATGAGGAACCAGCCAGTCAATGTCTGACTTTTCGAGACTATTATGTGCCAACGTTTCGTCGACTATCCTGCCCAGAGTATTGACAGCCATCTTGAAAACTTCATTTCCTTTCATTTCGATATAGGCATTGCCTTCCATGACATCCTGGTAATTACTGGAAACACCCGTAGGCACCTGCAGCAGGTTCTTGAATTGTCCATCAGAGTGAATATGGCTGGAAATAATACCGGGTTCGTCGGAAGCTTCAACCACCACTGCTCCCGCACCATCACCAAACAGGATACTCGTTCCTCTATCTGTCCAGTCAACGATGCGCGACAAGGTTTCTGCACCAACAACCAGTGCACGTTTAGAACTCCCGCAGCGTATGAAATTGTCTGCCACCGTCAATGCATAGATAAAACCGGTGCAGACAGCCTGCACATCAAATGCGGGACAGCCATGTATACCGAGACGCTCCTGCAGCAAGCAGGCAGTAGAAGGAAAAACAAGATCTGGTGTGGTTGTTGCTACTATGATCAGGTCTATATCAGAATGATGGATGCCAGCACTTTCCATAGCAAGACGTGCTGCATGTTCGGACAAATCACAGGTTGTTTCACCTTCTGCGGCGATGTGGCGTTCTCGTATACCTGTGCGTGAAACGATCCACTCGTCACTGGTTTCAACCATGTGCTCGAGATCGGTATTGGTGAGAATCTTTTCAGGCAAGTAGCTGCCCGTTCCAACTATCCTGGAATGAGTCAACGCTGTTTTCATCACCATGCAGCTCTCATAGTCGTTATCATATTTTTGTTGAATTCGTTAAATCAGTAGTGGATAACACCTTTTCTATCATTTCAGGTACCCGGTGCTGTACTTCTCTGTAGCCTTCTTCAATTGCCTTCGTATAGGCGTACACATCCGCACTGCCATGACTTTTGATCACAGTCCCTCTAAGGCCAAGTAAGGTTGCGCCGTTGTATCGTCGATTATCAAGACGGCTACGCAAGGCTTTTATAACAGGCATAGCAACAAGACCTGCCATTTTTGTCAGGAAATTCCTGTTGAACTCTTCCTTCATGATCGATGTGATCATCTGAGCCAGTCCTTCCATGGTCTTCAGTGATACATTGCCGACAAAACCATCACAGGCAACAACATCGAGGTCTGCTGTAAAAATGTCATCTCCCTCGACAAAGCCAACGTAGTTGACCGGACTATTTTTCAGCAACTCATCTGCTGCTTTTACCGTTTCATTACCTTTCACATCTTCATGGCCAATGTTCAGCAGGCCCACCTTTGGCTGGTCCTTTTTTTCGATTGACTGCACAAGGATAGAACCCATGACACCAAACTGCTGCAAGACCTCTGCAGAACTGTCTACATTGGCGCCCAGGTCAAGAAAGTGTACATGTCCGAACATGGTGGGAATAGCTGTAACAATGGCCGGACGCTTGATTCCTGACAGGGTTTTGAGTACAAAACGGGCAGTCGCCATCAGGGCGCCGGTATTGCCGGCACTGATGCAGGCACCTGCCTTCCCCTCTTTTACAAGGTTTATGGCAACCCGCATAGAAGAATCTTTCTTGCCACGCAAAGCTAAAGCCGGCGATTCATCCATACCGACTATCTGCGTTGCATGCTGAATACTCAGCCGATCTGGATAATTGTTGCTATGGCTGGCCAGCTCAGCATCCAGTAGTTCCTGCTGCCCTACCAGAATGATGGAAAGATCAGGATTGGCGGCTAATGCAGCAAGTGCAGCTGGGACAGTGATCGAAACACCGTGATCACCGCCGTGGCTGTCTATGGCTATTGAGATCGCCACAACTGAGTCGACTAATAAAAATTAGTCGGGGTGCCTAATCAGACTCTGTATTGACAAATTTACGGCCCTTATAGAAGCCGTCTGCAGTAATATGATGACGGCGGTGTGTTTCACCTGTAACCGGATCAGTTGTTAGAGCCGGATTGCTCAGGCTGTCATGCGAACGACGCATGCCGCGCCTTGATGGTGTCTTGCGACTTTTTTGAACTGCCATTGGAATACCCTGTCTGTGTAGTAACGGCCATCTAACATCACATAAGACAGTAGTGGCGCATGTATTAATAAAACTAAACCGTGTAATGATACGGATTCGTTCCGTTTGTGTCAAAGTGAATTCTCTGAATTTAGAGTGAAAAAACAGCGCATTATTGCCCTGCTGCAGGCCCTTAGCCGAATTCCTTAAATGGCATGACAGAAAATACGAAAAATATTTTAATGCACAGATAGATACAGTTACGGATTCAGATATTGACAAGTAAGATGCGCTCTCCGAATATGCAATAACTACCACGTAAAGTACCAGGAACACCTGAATATGACGAGCAAGCCTGAAATAATCCTTGGATCCACATCAATATATAGACGGGAATTACTCGAAAAACTAAAGATCCCGTTTCGTGTTGAAGCCCCTGATATCGATGAAACGCCGTTCGAGAATGAACCACCTCAAAAGCTGGTTGAACGACTGTCAATTGAGAAGGCCCGCTCTGTTGCCAGTAACAACCCGGGCAGTCTGGTCATTGGTTCAGATCAGGTCGCCGTACACAACGGCAAGATCGTAGGTAAACCACACACACATGACAAAGCCATGCAGCAGCTAAGAGAAGCCAATGGCAAGGAGATCATGTTATTCACCGGTCTGTCACTGCTGAATGCGGATACCGGCGAAGCACAAACGGAAGTCATCCCTTTTCAGGTGGTATTCCGGAAACTCAGCGAGCAGCAACTCGAATCCTACCTGCTAAAAGAGCAGCCTTATCATTGTGCGGGCAGCGTCAAATCTGAAGGACTGGGCATTGCCCTGCTGGAACGTTTCGAGGGAGAAGACCCCAATACA
>JAYEGM010000083.1:0-15406 GCA_034659075.1 Pseudomonadota bacterium | reverse complement strand
CATGGGGTGGATTTAAACGGTGGCTGGGACAGGGAATACTACGTGTTGCCCCCTATTTGATGAAAACATTATCTATAGTTGGAACAGCCGCTATGTTTTTAGTCGGTGGTGGCATCCTGGTGCATGGTATTCCTGTGGTGAATGATGTAATTCACCACGCAAGCGAAATCGTAAAATCAATACCACTGGGAAATATTCTGGAAATCCTTACACCCATTTTATTGAATGGTCTGGCGGGTGTTATCGCCGGTGGCGTTGTTCTGTTAGGAGTAAATCTGCTCTCCCCTGTGTTCAGTGTTTTTAAAAAAGAGTATTGAAATCCGGGGGACAGTAAACTTAATTAAAACAGTTGTCAGGCTAAACTTTTTTTAATAGGTATACGGTCCCCGGATTTTAAGGTCTGCTATCGGCCCAGAGCATGTGAAACGCCCTAGGCTACAACCGCCCTTCTTAATGGCAAGCATGGACTTCCGCTTCATACTCAAAGAAAAAATACAGAAAGCAGGAGGCAGGTGTAATACCGACTCTCAAAACCCATTCAGTTTGACTGTTGCGCACAACATTAAGAGACGAACGATTATGTCAGCATTACATTCCGGCGATCAAATTCCTGAAAGCCAAAACAACAAAGGTATTACCAGAAGGCAGAGAATATATACCGTACTTATCTGCTTGCTGGTGTGCCAGCTAGGCATGGCGAATGGCTACGGGATGGAGCTGAAAGAGCGGGAAGCCGTGATGTGGGACTACGAGGAGTGGATGCTGGAAAACAAATCATGGACCGGAAATCCCTTTGATGTTATCGCTTCAGTTACTTTCGTGCACTCCGGCACGGGAGTACAGCATAAGACACAGATGTTCTATGCTGGAGACAAGCAGTGGAAGTTTCGGTTCACTGGCACACGTACCGGCGTATGGATTTTCTCGACCTTCAGTAGTGACCCCGATCTCGATGGCCATACTGGCTCCCTGACCGTGGGGCCGAGGACTGATCCAAGGATGAAGGGGTTCTTGACGAATGTGGGGAACAAGTACGCCATTATGGAAGAGGACATTGATCATCTTGCAGGATATGTCTATCAAGTATTTATGAACCAGCAGGATTATGAACAACAACACAAGCACTCCTCACGAATCCTGGGTCATCCGGGCCGAGTGGATCTCATTGCTGACTACTGGAACAACACCCAGGACAATGGGTTTAATATCTATTTCTTCGCCGTCTTCTATAGTTGGTTCCGCATGGGAGCTCTGAGTATCGACGACTTTGCCAGTGACACCGGCCCCGACCTCGATCAACCCGATCTGGCCCTGTTTGATACCCTTGAACTCGCCATCAAGCACGCTCACGAACGGGGCGGACGCACCCATATCTGGGCCTGGGGTGATAACGATCTGAGACAGACGCCTAACCGCCTCGGCGGAGGAATCCGGGGAAAGAGACATCAGCGGCTTATGCGCTACATCGCTGCTCGACTGGGCCCGCTGCCAGGATGGACCATGAGCTTTGGCTTTGACACCATGGAAATGCCTAACGCTGAAATGGATTCGGCCTGGTGGGCCGATGAGATGAATCGAATGATGGGCTGGCCACACATCTTTACGTCTCGCGGATGGGATAACAACAGCTTCGGTGCCTACTCATACGCTGGCTTTGGAGGCTTCCCCTACGAACTGGAGACAACTGACAAGGGCCCGGTCGATTACCAGGAGATCAAGCAAGATCTTAAAGCTCGCAAGGATAAACCTTCCATTTATGAGGAACGACATACATACAACCGATGGCAATGCTGGCCGGGGAGAGTTGATGACCCGGACAGGCTTAACGAGACCGGCAGCCGTCGGTTGATTTGGTGGGAAACATTGGCTGGAGGAATGGGCGGCTTCTTTGGTCACTTCTCGACGCGGTTCAACAGGTTCGGCCCCTTCCATCCAGAAGGCCCATGTGGGTACCATCCCGAGTCCCTCAAAAAGGCATTCCGAACGCACCGGGATTTCTGGAGAAACGGGCGGCTGAAATTGACTATGTTGCCGGATAACAGTCGTGTGAATGGTACTGGAGCCTATTGTCTGGTCGACACTGACAGGAAGCATCTCGTGTTCTTTGCTGAAGACACCGATTCGGTGACAGTCGACCTCCGCGGCATGCCAGGCAGACAAAAGCTTATAGCGGTGGACACCAAGGCGGATTATGATGAAAAAGACATAGGCAATCTCGCGGCCGGCATATATAAGATCCAAATGTACACAACTTCGGACTGGGTCATTGCTGTGGGCAACTTTGACAATCTGGAGCAACACACGGAGTGACTAATTAAGGACATTCAGCGTTCCGTTAGCAACACCACTCAGCAGCTCAGCCGTGGCCCCATTTTCCCCCGCAGATTGATCATCGAGTATATGATTCTCGAGTACGCCAAATTCCTCGACCTGCAATGGTTTACCAAAAGGAATTCCAAAACTATCGTCCAGCGCCACCAGGAGGTCTTCAGCATGCACCTGCCCTGCAAACAAAAATAGAAATGACCCCAGCAGCCAGGCTGGCAGCCTGTCACTGTTCGATGAAGAATTAGCTTGAGTAATAGCCGCACACCTCTGTTGCAGGCAACCAGGCGTTGCCCGCATATTTGTATTCCAGAACTGAAATATTTTGACTGTCATAATGCCTTGAGTATGTTATGGACATCATATGATCCTCGGTCAGAAATGTCGAGTTTCCACTGGTACACTAAAAGGGGCAGGTCAGGTCTTTTGCCTTTACGATCCAGCTCACCCTGGAATAATGCAATCCGAAGGGCGCACCAATCTCTTTCATACTTTAGGCAGAATCTTCTTTTTTGGGTTTACTTCAATAATATTAGGAGAATCATCAGAGTTTAAGACCGCCCTATCTTCATTGCGCCCCCGATACAGATACCCTGCTAAAGCACCTCCTGATGTGGCCAGCAACACAATGCCTATAGTCAAGAACTGGGTCATCAGCATCAGTGCTCCGGCCCCAATAGCAGCTGCAAAGGTTGCTCCTACTTTAAAGTTTGCTTTAGCGTGGGCAACTTTTGCTTCTTTGGCTACGTCTTTTTGTGCCTGTTTCATCACTCGTGCTTTTGCACGCTCTGCATTGACATTGATCTTTTCACGCTCTTTGGCAAAATTCTCATTGGCTTTAAATAAATGATCTTTACGCAAATGATGTGCCAGAGACGAAAACCAGAAAGCAGCGACAAAACCTATAAACACTAGTGGAATGATTAGCCGAAGCAGTCCTTGGCCTTGCAAATCTGGAGATGCGAGCAACACCAGGGCTACGGTTGCAATTTGTACAAGTAGAATTCCGAATAGATATTTAAGCATTGCAGGAGTTTATATTTATATTATTAATTGTCCACAAAAACCCCGATAGGATACGAAAAAAATAGCCTTTAATTAATATATTAATTTTTTCTGAGTAGTACATATTGAGCCGTATAAAGGGGTGTTAAACCCCCGTATTCCAGGGTAGTAAAACTCTTGTCAACATTACAGAAGTTTTCTAATAAGACTGGCCGAAGTTATGAACCAATTAGTGCAACACTAGCCGTGCGCTCCCGGTGGCAGCTCCCTCAAGCCTGATGCCCTGCTGTACGATATGGATTTGCGCGGTACGTAACTGCAAGGCGCTCATGTCAAGCGACACACCCGCTGGCGTGATTTTCTTCAGAACTGTCCCGAGGCGTTCGTTCAGCAGATCGAGATGCTGTGCTAAGGCCTGGTTGGCCATACTTTCCAGTGTCTGACGAATGGACTCATGAAAAGCTTTCGCTATCAGACCCACGGAGAAATCTTCAGTATCATAATCAAACACAAGGTCATGCAATACCAGCTTCTGCTCATGCGCATCATAGGCCACCCTCACCCGCAGCGCCAGCATACCGTTTATGTCACCGGTCAACTCCATACGTACCCATATTTCCTGTCCACTGCCTGCCAGGTAGAGCTTTTTGATGCCTGCTTTCCGTCCCCTGATAACAAAGCGTTTACCGGCCAGCATGTCTGAAAGCCGTTGATTGAGACTGGAGAAATCCAGATTCATACCCAGCTGCAGATTCAATCCAGTGGAGCGGGGATAATAGTGATCTATGGGTGGTAGCGGAGCCGGTTCACCTGTTGGTTCCGGTCCAGTCACCAGCCCCGGCTGCAATTTAATGGCAAGATGTGCGTTGATGTATTTCCCCTGCCCATCCAGGCGAGATAGTGCTACACCCCTCGGCCTGAGCATTAACCAGTTACCTTGTCCGAGTTCTATCGGCTCCTGCAATAAGGACCAGGTTCGCTGTGCCTGGCGATGGATTGCTTTTACATCAGGGTTTAGCTTCCGGAGTGCCGTTCGCAGGCTTTTTTGCATCTGTTTGCGGAATTCTTTTTCGATGATGGGTGTGACATCGATATTTGCGATTGTCATCTCACAGCGGTCCAGAAAACGGGTAGGTAGAATGTGAAATTTTGGGTTCAAGGTCCAGTCCGGCCTCCACTCCAGGCGGATCTGCATGCCAATCAATGCCTGACGCGGTGGTTCATCAATACCGCAACCGCCCTTCAGCTTGACCGCTCCAAGTATTTTTTTGTGTGCTTTGATCCAGTAGCGGATGTGTGCCTGGACCGATATCACATCGCCTGAGATACTAATGTTGAGTGGTCCGCGCCAGGCGCGGTATTTAGACTTAATACCATGCCAGTCCTTCCAGCTTCGCCAGTTGCCTGCCTGGGTCGGGAGAGTCTTTTCAGCCGCATCGGTCAGCTGATCAAGAGACAACTGCACTGGAATATCAATGGTTGAATTCGGCAATAAGGGTTGCTGAATATCTGCTGCCAACTGTGCACTGGCAACTGGCAGCCAGAGCAGCAGAATCAGGAGTATTTTACTATGAAGCCGCTGCCCCCGGGTCACGGAACCAATCCTTGCATTTTGTCTTAACAATACGATACCCCAAACCTTTAGAGGCTGAGCCCTGTTAATTTATCTGCGTCTTCTTCAAGTATTTTACCAAGAAAATCATTTGCGGCCCGGATTCGTGCAGATCTATAGATTTCAGCGTGGGTAACCAGCCAGATCTCCTGATCATGGAATATAATCCGGCTTAATAAGCGGCGCAAATATGCATGAGAGTCAGCGATGATACAACTTAGCATGCTGCAGCCTAATCCTGCACGCGTTGCCTCGATCATTTCTAGGTGGCTATTCGAGCGATGGCGAATGTTGTCCTGCTTAAACATTGATTCTAATTTTGCAATTGCCTGTGTATAGCCCATCTCTTCATCAAAACCGACATGGAAATGATTTTTTAAATCTGAAAACCGCCTGGGCATACCATACTGGGACAGATAGTCCTGGCTCGCATTGCATAGCATACCTGATTAAAGAAAAAGCTGAGGCAGAAAATTTATACTGTAGCCTGGCAACGAAAATCGCACAGCACTCATAACAGTATTGTCAGGGTTCGCGGGGCTTATTTCCTGTCAGCTAAAAAACCAAACAGAAATGTGCAGATCACCCATACGCTTTTGCTGACAGTGCTCAGTAATATTCAACTGCATAATTCACCTATACAGGTTTCATTGGTTAATGAATGATCCTGCCATGCCAGGTTAAATCAGCCGGAGGACAACGGGTTGTCAGCCGGACAGCATTGTTCATGGGGCACAATGCCGTCGCGGCTTTCGTACCAGCCGCGGCTGCGATTAACAACGTTGACGGCTATCAGCATTACCGGTACTTCGATAAGTACACCGACGACAGTGGCAAGTGCGGCACCAGAATTGAAACCAAATAATGCAATAGCCGTGGCGACCGCCAGTTCAAAGAAATTGCTTGCACCTATCAGTGCAGAGGGTCCGGCCACACAATGCGGTGAGCGTACTGCCCGATTCAACAGATAGGCCAGACCGGAATTGAAAAATACCTGGATAAGTATCGGTACAGCCAGCAATAGAATGATTAAAGGCTGCTTGATTATCTGTTCGCCCTGGAAGCCAAACAACAGGATCAGGGTTGCTAGCAGGGCAACTAAAGAGACAGGATGAAGTTTATCCAGCAGTTTTTGCAACCGGATATCACCGCCTTCCTGTTTTAACAGCCATTTACGCCACAGGCTGGCTATCGTCAACGGAATGACAATATAGACCACGACTGACAGCAACAGTGTGTCCCAGGGCACGGTAATAGATGATAGCCCCAGCAGTAATCCGACAATAGGAGCGAAAGCAAATACCATGATGACATCATTCAGCGCCACCTGAGACAGGGTAAAATGCGGTTCACCCTTCGATAAGTGGCTCCAGACGAAGACCATGGCGGTGCAGGGTGCAGCAGCAAGGATAATTAGCCCGGCAATGTAGCTGTCAATTTGATCAGCGGGCAGCCAGTCACGAAAAAGCCAGCCGATAAACAGCCAGGCCAGTACGGCCATGGAAAAAGGTTTCACTGCCCAGTTTACGAACAGGGTAACACCCACGCCGCGCCAGTGCTTGCCTACTCCTTTTAGTGCACGTAAATCGATCCTCAACAGCATGGGGATGATCATCAGCCAGACCAGTACTGCAACAGGAAGATTGACTTTTGCAATCTCCAGACCGCCGATGACATGAAAAGTACTGCCGAAAAAATGTCCGAGTGTGATGCCAATAATTATGCACAGGAACACCCAGGCAGTGAGATAACGCTCAAACAGGCCCATTTCAGCACCTTCTGACTTTTTTACAGTCGTTTCACATTGCGCACTCATGAGGCAGTCCTGAGTTGTTCTTTGTTGATTAAATCCGTTACACGCAGGCGAACTTCATCCCGTGTGGATCGAAATACATCGAGGATTTCGTCTTCAGACCCGCTGGCTTTTGCCGGATCCTCTAAAGGCCAGTGTTGCTTGCGGGTACCTGCAGGCAGTACCGGGCAATGTTCATCGGCGTGACCGCAGACGGTAATTACCAGGTCTGCCTGGTCCAGCATTTCTTCATTTAAACGAGTGGATTCCTGATTTGATATATCAATACCGGCTTCAGCCATTACCTTAATAGCACGAGGGTTCTTACCATGCTCCTCAATACCGGCTGAACTTATACCCCAGCCTGCCGGAGCATACTTTTTGCCCCAGCCTTCAGCCATTTGGGAGCGACAGGAATTACCGGTGCATAGAAATAGAATGTTCATT
This sequence comes from Pseudomonadota bacterium, assembly GCA_034659075.1. GTDB lineage: Bacteria > Pseudomonadota > Gammaproteobacteria > BMS3Bbin11 > BMS3Bbin11 > BMS3Bbin11. The sequence continues at coordinate 8,225 of JAYEGM010000083.1, read as the reverse complement.
GGAAATCCCGTTTTATTAATGATTAGAATAGTTATCGACAGAGATTACGGCGTTACACTGAAAATGCGTTATTCACTTATGCGCAGCACGCTGCAGAAGGACGGTTTGGCATGTTGCAAAGAAGAAACTGGTCGGATGCAAAGGGCTCACTGTTTTTCGCAGCCTCTGATGAAGAATTAAGAATGTTAACTGCCCAGCCAGGCAGATCTTGATGCAGCGAGTAATATATCCATATTCCCTCTCGCCTGCTCTGTACAATGTTCGCATCACGCAGCATAGCCAGATGACGCGAGACCTTGGGCTGGGAAAGGTCGAGTGCATGGGTAAGTTCACAGACACACAATTCACCTTCGCTATGCATTAGCAACAGGCTGCGCAACCGTGTTTGATCGGAAAGCTGCTTGTGAAAATCAGTAATTATTAAATTCATATCATATATATACGATATTCCATATATATGTTCAAGTGAATATATTAGATTAAAACAATGTTTAGTCTGTTAGCCGGGGCGACATATATGATGCAATGGAATAGCGTAAATTTTATGTCATAATTCTGTAAGAAAACTACAACAGGAAAGATTATGAGTACCCTGACTATCCGCCAGGTCGCAATCGACACCTATAAAGAAAACGTCGCCTATCTGCACCGGGATTGCAAGCTGTATCACAGTGAAGGATTTCAGGCGCTGAATAAGATAGAAATTCACAAACAGGATAATGGACAGCCAGTCATTGCTGTTCTAAACGTTGTCGATGATGATTCCATTACTGAACCCGGCGAGCTGGGATTGTGTGAACAGGCCTTTAGCCAACTTGGACTTAATGAAGGGGAAGCAGTACGAATTGCCCATGCCCGAAAACCTGCTTCGCTGAAAGCCGTACACAGAAAGATTACTGGCGACCGTCTCAATTTTGACGATTACCTGGGTATCGCCCGGGATATTGCTGCCAACCGCTACTCTAAGATAGAGATAGCCGCCTTTCTTGTTGCATGCTCTGAAACCGGTCTCGAGCGTGATGAAATATTGCACCTGACCAATGCCATGATTGATACAGGAAAACGCCTTGACTGGGGAGAGCCGCTGGTCGTTGACAAGCATTGCATTGGTGGCATACCAGGGAATCGTACCACCATGCTAATCGTGCCCATTGTGGCTGCACATGGCATGCTGATTCCCAAAACCTCCAGTCGCGCCATTACTTCACCCGCCGGCACAGCAGATACCATGGAGGTATTGGCCGAGGTGGAACTTTCGCCGGATAAGCTGCACGAAATTGTACGAAGCCAGCGGGCCTGCCTGGCATGGGGTGGCACAGCCGGACTGGCGCCGGTAGATGATGTCCTGATATCCGTTGAACGGCCGTTATCACTGGATTCACCTGGTCAGCTGGTCGCATCGATCCTGGCAAAAAAGGTTGCTGCGGGAGCTACTCACCTGATCATTGATATTCCGATTGGCCCAACAGCCAAGATACGCAGCCGTAATCATGCACTGGCACTACGCAAATTATTCGAGTATGTAGGTGATCACCTTGGGCTGCATCTGGAAGTGGTGCTGACTGATGGCCAGCAACCAGTTGGTCGCGGCATCGGACCCGTGCTGGAAGCGCGTGATGTAAAGCAGGTACTTAAAGTCGATCCGGCTGCTCCTGTAGATTTACGTGAAAAGGGCTTGCAACTGGCGGGCAGGATCCTTGAGTTTGACCCTGACGTACGGGGTGGACAGGGCTATACCATTGCACGTGACATTCTGGACTCTGGCAGGGCGATGGCAAAAATGCAGGCCATTATTGATGCACAGGGCAAGAATCCGCTACCCTCTTCTGTCGGTCATTTGTGCCATCAGGTAGTGGCTGGCTGCAGTGGCCGGGTTACAGCTATCGACAACCTGCAACTGGCACATATTGCCAGCCTGGCAGGTGCGCCGATGGACAAAGGAGCTGGTGTTGATCTGCACAGAAAACTTGGTGATCCTGTTACTGCCGGTGACCCCCTCTACTCAATATACGCCGAATTCCCGGCTGACTTTGATTTTGCCCGCGAAGCAGCCGAGCAGGACAATGGGTTCAACATTGGTAATGAAAAACTTACTGAATGGACGGCATAACATGCTTATGAAAGGAACCGTCTGATGGCCGCCAGCAACAACAAAAGACTCCTGCTCGGCTTCCCCGAATACAGTGGACCTGCCCGGCAGCTGGCAGCAGCCGCAGGGCTGGATTATGCTGATATAGAGGTACACCGCTTTCCAGACGGTGAGAGTCGGCTGCGCCTGCCCGAGGTCCTGCCTGAACGCATAGTGATATACCGCAGCCTGGATCAGGCCAACGAAAAACTGGTGGAACTTGCACTTGCTGCTAGCACTGCAAGAGAGCTTGGTGCAGGGGACATTGTCCTGGTTGCACCCTATCTCTGCTACATGCGACAGGACAAGGCCTTTCATCCCGGCGAGGCGGTCAGCCAGCATGTCGTAGGTAAAATGATTGCCAGCTGGTTTGATGGACTGGTTACGGTAGATCCTCACCTGCATCGTATTCACCGTCTTGATCAAGCTGTACCGGTTGCAACAGCAAAGGCGCTAAATGCAACTGAAGCCATGGCCGGGTATCTGGATGGCAGACTGGACAACCCGCTATTGATCGGTCCTGATGAAGAATCAGAGCAGTGGGTGGCGGCCATTGCACACCGGAATCAGATTGATTACCAGGTTGCCCGCAAGCTGCGATTCGGTGATAACGAGGTTCAGGTGACCCTGCCTGATGCTGATTACCGGGGACGAAATATTGTTCTGGTTGATGACGTTGCCAGCACCGGGAGGACGCTTGAAGCGGCCAGCAGGGATCTCATCCCCTGCCAGCCGGCCAGCATTACCGTCATGGTGACGCATGCACTGTTTGTTGGTGATGCAGAAGAACGTCTACGAAATGCAGGCGTTAATCAGATATGGAGCTGTGACAGCATTATTCACCCGACAAACCGGATCAGGCTGACTGAAACATTGGCGCAAGCCTTATAAACCGGGGGCTACCCTGTTTGACAGATAATGAGCTGGGCTTCCTATTCTATTTGCCTGATTGACTCGGGCAGGAGTTAATCCCCAACAGGGCATAGGGTGGGCACCAGCCCATCGCCGCTGTAACAATAAAGACCAGCCCGATTGCACCCCACCAGCTTTGAAAATAGACGCCAGCGGCTATCGCTGCAACACCTGCAATGATTCTGATTTTCTATCAGTACCAACTACATTCTTTTTCATGATTATTTGCTGATTTAAAATTTGTTTTAAAAGTAATAGTACTCTCAGAAAAGAATTATATAGAGTAGACATTACACCAGACTTACATTGTTTTGATGTACCGTTATGAAATTAGTTCCAAAAGAATCTGAAACGGATAATCTTACTGCGCACAGTCTAGTGAGGCTATATAGTGAGTTATCTTGAAGTGGCAGCCTACCTGCCCTGCAACCAGTTCTTCATTAGTACTTTGATCTGTGACTGGTAGCGCACACCTTCAAACTCACAGCGACGTCGAAAGCTGTCAAGCAAGGGTAGAGGAACTTTGATGCTGATTAATTTTGAGGCAGCCTGGCTGCTGTTCATCAGGCGAAAGTCTTCAAGGTATTCAAGTATCTGCTCAGTTGTAGCGCTACGACTCCTTTCAAGATATTCATTATTTAAATATTGCACCGTTTTCATGTCAGCTTCTCCAGCGAATCTATATCTGCGAAATCCTGCGGGCGATTCGACTCACGTTTCATACGAATTAAATCAGGGATTGAGGCTATACGTATCACCCTGCCAAAGGCTTTTTTTTCTACTGCGTCGATCGAACTGGCGTCTTCTGTAATCAGGATATCAACAATTTCCAATGGATTATCAGGATTGCTGAATGACCAGGCTATCAGGTTTCTGTTGCGGATATATTCTTCACGGTAATTGAATACATCTTTTGCATTCACCGGTAGCAGAGCCTGCAGGCCAAGCTTGTTCATTGCCTTTTCAGTATTTTCGAAGGTTTGCATGGTTAATGTGACAACCAGATCAATATCTACTGTCCCTCTCACTGCGCCATGCAGTGCAACGGCATAACCGCCTACCACGACGTAATCGACGCCATGGGTTTCAAGTGCACGAATGACTTTAGTGATAAACATTTTTAAAGTATATATTAAGTATATACTTTTATATATCTTAAAATACAAAAAGCAGTTTTTTCGTTTTATTGCAAATTAATCACCAGCACGGCACCATCAATTTAAATAATTCAGAAAGAGACAATATAACTGTGGATCTGATCACTGCTGAAATAGTTGATAAATGGGGTGCACCCTCCCCTATGCATGACCCGTATGTGCTGGCCAACTTCCAGCCGCGTGAAAGTGATGTGCTGATCACTACCGCACCCAAGGCGGGCACCACATGGATGCAGCAAATCCTGTATCAGCTGCGCAGCGGTGGTGATGAATCATTCACATCTATTGATGATGTGGTTCCCTGGCTGGAGAGAAAACGTGCAGGAAAAACTCTGCGGGAGGTGCTGGAGTATTACGAAAGAATTACTGATCCCCGAGCATTCAAAACACACTGTACCGCAGAACAAACGCCGGGTATTGGTACAGCCAGTATCATTCTGACATCACGCGACCCGCGTGAATGCTGTGTCAGTTTTTATCACCACCTGCGTAACATGACGGATGAGGCTCGTCAGGCCGCAAATGTTACGGTTGCGGAAACGTTTGAAGAGCATGTAGATCGCTGGCTGGGGTTTGCAGCCTGGTATCGTAATGTAAAGAGCTGGTGGCCATACCATGATCACGAGAAAGTGCTGTGGTTACGTTTTCAGGATATGAAAGCAGACCTGCCATCAAACATCGATAAGATAATCGACTTTCTGGGTTGGGATGTATCAGCTGAACAAAGAGAACAAGCGCTTGAATTCAGTTCATTTAAATGGATGAAAGCCCATGATGAGAAATTTTCCAGTCAGGGTGATGGTGATAAATCCGTATTCAAGCCAGGTAAATTTATTCGTGAAGGCAAAGTCGGGAAGCACAGTGAGCTTATGACACCCGAACAGGAGCAGCGGATACTTGATAAGGTTCGTGAAATGCTTGAACCGGAATGCCTGTTATTTCTTGAGCTGGATAAAAACTGATCGCTGACTTCTTATGATTTCAAGAGATGAATATAGCCAGCGGACTAGCCTGATCTATAGCTGGTTTCATCATCGTCTGCGAGGGCAATTCACCAAATAAAGACCTGTATTCTGAAGCAAAACGGCCCTGCTCATAAATACCCAAACTATGCGTAATTTCTGCAACAGAAGATCCACCAGTATGTGACGCTAACAAGCCCCGCCGGGCTGAATGCAGGCGCATCAGTTTTATAAATCCCTGCGGGGTTATATCCAGTTCTTCACGAAATGAATACTCTAACGTTCTGCGACTCACTCCTGCCACTTCACAAAGCTGTAAAATACTTATTGAAGCAGGGTCAGCACAGCGCAGATACTCGTAGATTCTCTCCAATCCATGACGACGTTTACTGATGGCAGCTGGATGAACTGCAGAATGCCCCGTTGATTCTACAAGATCAGCCAGTCGCTGAATCATATCTTGTTCCAGAGACCCAACGACCCTGCCCTGTACAAATATTTCTGGTTTTTGCACGGCTTCCTGAATAATCTTCATCAGCCATCGGCCAAGACTTTGAATCTCGGAGAGAGCAACAGGTAGCAGGTGATTCCGGGCCATGATAACGAGTGCCTGGTAAGATTCTTCCGACAGGCTGCGCTGCAACAACTCAAGATTAATCAATAAAATGAGATGCTCCTGCCCACTGTCAATACGAGCATCCAGGCCACCCGGCATGCTAATTGGCAATCCTGTTTCATGCAGGGCTTTATTCCAGTAGGCCGTGCGCTCACCCACATGCAGAGGCACAGTTAGACTCAACATGCCAGTGGGAGTGAGTCCGCGTACTCTTACAGCACTCTCGAAGCTTTCCCGGTAGAGAATAATGTTCGGTGTAACAAGAAAGGTTTTTTGATGTTCGAAACGCTTAGCATCGACGGTTGTAACCAGCAACTCCCATGGCCGGGAGATCTCTTCGAAGAAACCTACGTCATCGATATTTAGCACGCCTACGTGTCGGTGCTTATCATTTGTTGGGAGATCACGCATATAAATTCATGTTATTACTTGTTTTTCTTAAATGTAAAATATCATGTTTTGCGCAAACTGCATAACGCTGGGATACCTGAATAGTGTATTTTGCAGAGTTCTAAATAAGATAGACAAAATGAACGAAATACGGAAAGTCTATTGGATTATTTTTTTCAACTTAACAGCACAATATCCTTCGCGATGAGTACCAAATTAGTACCTACAAGGGCGTACAAAAACATGAAAAAGAATACAAGTAAGGGCATATCTCTGGCTGTATCAGCAATTTTTCTGGCAATAGCTCCTCTTATCACACAAGCCGGTGAAAAAATTGAATACTCTCCCTATGCAGATCGAGACTATCCCACCCAGGTTTACTTCGGCGATACTCACCACCACACGGCCAATTCCGGTGATGCCTTCATGAACGGTGATCGCCTTAGTCCGGAAGATGCCTATCGCTTCGCCCGCGGTGAAGAAGTCATCTCTTCCTCAGGTATTCCGGCGAAGCTTTCAAGGCCGTTGGACTTTCTGGTCATCTCCGACCATGCCGAAGGCCTGGGTGTCATGTACGAAGTCTATAATGGCAATCCGGTGATGATGTCGGATGAAACACTGGCGCGTTGGAACAAGATGATGAAAGCAGGTGGGTCCGAGTCAGCCCAGGCGATGAACGAACTCATCTCGGCCCAGGCGCAGGGAACATTGCCAAAGCCCGTCACCGACCCGGCAATAGCAGGTCCACTACAAAAGAGCGTCTGGCAGGCCTACACGGAAACGGCTGAGAAATTTAACGAACCCGGTCGTTTCACTGCCATGATTGGTTACGAGTGGACATCGGTTCCCGGAGGCAACAATCTGCACCGCAATGTGCTGTTCCGGGGTGGTAAAGATAAGGCTGACCAGGCTACACCGTTCACATCATGGGACAGTGAAGACCCCGAAAAGCTATGGCAGTGGATGGCCGATTACGAGGCGAAGACCGGTGGTAACGTGCTGGCCATACCTCATAACGGCAACCTGTCGAACGGCAGGATGTTTGAGCCAGTCGATTTTGCCGGTAAACCTTTGACGCGCGATTACGCTGAACGGCGTGCCCGTTTCGAAGTGTTGCAGGAGGTCATGCAGACCAAGGGCAACAGCGAAACTCACCCTACTCTCTCACCAAATGACGAATTCGCTGACTATGGTATCGCCGGTTGGGAATACGGCAACTTGACGATGGAAGATAAACCGGAAAGCCCGGAAATGAGGCCTTATATGTACCTGCGAGGCGGCCTGCTGCAAGGGCTAAAGCATGGGCAGAATCTGGGTACCAATCCATTCAAATTCGGTATGATCGGCGGCACAGATGTTCACAATTCTCTGACATCAATAGAAGAAGATAACTTCTTCGGCAAACATATCATTCAGGAACCCAGCCCACATCGCTGGAACCACGTTTCCAAACAAGGCTTCGGCAAAAAACGTTATACCTGGCATTACACCGCCGCCGGTTACGCAGCGGTCTGGGCTACCGAAAATTCCCGCGAGGCGATATGGGATGCGATGAAGCGCAAGGAAGTCTATGCCACATCCGGCAGTCGCATGACCGTGCGCCTGTTCGGTGGCTGGTCATTCAACGAAGAGGATGCAAATTCACGTCATATTGCTGATGCCGGTTACTCAAAGGGTGTTCCGATGGGTGGCGACTTGCCAGAGGCTGCGGCAGAAGCTAAAGCCCCGACCTTCCTTGTTAGTGCCATGATGGATCCCGAGAGCGGCAACCTCGACCGCATCCAGATCATCAAAGGCTGGCTGGACTCAGATGGCAGGACGCATGAAAAGATCTATGATGTCGCCTGGGGAGATGCCGAGCGGCGTCAACCGGGCAAGAATGGACAATTGCCACCGGTTGGCGATACTGTCGATGTCGCTGACGCAAGCTGGTACAACAGTATTGGTGATCCTGACCTGCGTGCTGTCTGGACGGATCCTGATTTTGATGCCACACAATCTGCTTTCTATTATGCCCGCGTCATAGAGATCCCGACACCGCGCTGGACCGCCTATGATCA
>JAYEGM010000082.1:0-43261 GCA_034659075.1 Pseudomonadota bacterium | reverse complement strand
ATTTTCTGTAAAGAAAGATCAGCTGGATTTTGTCACCGAGCAACTGGAGCTTGCAGGTGCCCAGGCTGTCACCATTGAAGATGCTGGCGACCATCCGTTATTTGATTTGATGGATGGCGAATTACCGGTCTGGGACAGTAGCCTGGTAACAGGTCTGTTCAATGCAGAGCAGGGGCTGGATGCCGTTATTACCGGTCTTGCCGATACCTTCGCACCAGACGTTCTGCCTGACTATCGTGTCGAGAGCCTGCCGGACCAGGACTGGGAGCGGTGCTGGATGGACCGCTTCCAGCCAATACAGTACGGACCCGGACTGTGGGTCTGCCCGAGCTGGTGTGATGTGCCTGAACCTGCAGCGACAAATATTTTGCTTGATCCCGGGCTGGCATTCGGCAGTGGCAGCCATGAAACCACGCGTTTGTGTATGCAGTGGCTGGCGAAGCAGTCGATCAACGGGAAAACAGTCATTGACTTCGGGTGCGGTTCTGGAATACTGGCAATCACGGCGCTCAAGCTTGGTGCCGCCAGCGCACTCGGGATAGATATTGACCCGCAGGCCCTGCAGGCGAGCCGCAGCAATGCAGAGATCAATAGTGTCAGTGAAAAGCTGGAACTGGCCCTGTCGGGAAATCTGCCTGAAAACAGCTCAGCTGATATTGTTTTTGCCAATATCCTCGCCGGCACATTAATTGATTTGAAGGCACATTTATTAGCTATGAGGGCAGCACAGGGTGTATTGGTGCTTTCAGGTATACTGTGCACACAGGAAGCGATGATAGTTGATGTGTTTGGGCCGGGAAATATTCTGCAGGTTAAAAAAGAGGGGGATTGGCTGATGATGACGGTAAAAGAAAACTCGTAGGCCGGAAACAGTATAAAGGAACCTCTGATCAGTTCACGAACTGATCAGAGGTTCCTTTATTTTAGCTAGCCCTGTTGCTCTGGATAAGCCAGGTTCTGGATTCAAAAAAATATTCATGTATTAATTGAGAGGCCGTTAACAGGTACAATGCAATAATGTTTACACAGTGCCCGAAATGCCAGTCTGTCTTTATGGTGTCTGACAAGGATATCAAAGCCCATGAGGGTCTGGTGCGCTGTGGTAATTGCTACTCAGTTTTTAACTCAAGCTGGAATCTTACTGACGATCCTCGCAAGGATTTTATCGAACCGCCTGCCAGCAGCAGCACAAATAATGATGCCAGCTTAACAGGCTCACCGGCCAGCGGGAGTACAGGGTCAGGGTTTACATTCAGCATTGTGGAGCAGGCAGTGGATACTGCCGCCACTAGCGCGAGCGATGTTGAACAGCCTGCTGAAGGCGGCAGAGAAGATCAGGGGGAGATAGCGCACCTGCAAGATTCAGACGCTGGTGCATCGAACGATCTAACACCAGATACTGAGCTGGAACCTTTTCCTGAGCCGGACGATTTTCATGACACCTCATCTGAACATGAAAAAAATGAGAATGCGGAGAGCCTGTTATATTTTGATACGAATGAAGAGGATGCTGAAGAGTCAGAAAGAGAAATCTCTCCCATAGAGGATTTGACGATTCTGCAAACACCTTCATTCACTGATGAAATTCCTTCACTTGATCAGGATGCCTCAACACCGGGATCTGAATTTAATGATGAACCTGTTATGGGGTCATTAAGTGAAGAGAGCATGTGGCCTGGCGGCGAGGCTGACTTTGAAAATAATGACGAGACGGATCTGTCGGCAATGCCTGAAGACGCAAGCGCGGTAGAAATCTCTGAAAATTATGTCGAAGAAAACCTGCCGGTGTTCTCTGATGATGAAGCCGCGTCGATACTTGCTGAATCATTTAAGGTAGATGAGCCTGCAGGCAGCGAGTCAGTGACCGGTGAGGCAGAAGAATATACCTTGCTGGAGGGTGAGCCTGAAGCAGAGAATGAACGAACAGATGATGTCTTGCTGGGGGATGAGGACGATGCGTGGGCAGCGGCCTCTGTAGCGGAGGCCGAGGTCAGTGAAGGGCTGCCTGTGCATGAAGGTGAAGACGGGGAAATCTCCCCTGAGCAGTTGCAAGAGCCGGGTAAAAGCGCTGTTGCTGATGATATCTTGACGGTTACAGGCAAGGCAGAAGATGCTGATGAGTTTTTCTCTATCGAATCATTGCCGAAAACAGCCGACGAGGCTTTTCCTCAGGATAGTGAGGCTGAAAACCCTGACGAATCCGTTTTTATCACATCCGAAGAAGAGGAGATTGACGAGGCATATGTTCCGATTTCATTGAAAGATGGCGAGGAGAACGAGGTATTTAATAGCCTTGATGATTTTCCCGAGCCAGGCGAATTGTCTGCTATGAATTACGAAGACACTATGGAAATAAATGCCATGCTGGAGGAGGCCAACATCAGCAAGGAGCAGATCGAGTCTGCTCTCTCGGCAGCAGCGGTCGGAGACGAAGAAGAGGAGGAAAAAGGCCATACAGAAGAAATTTCTCTTAGTTCCGATGCTGGGATTGATCTGGCTGATGCCTTATTTGCGGCTGATGAGGATGAAGAGCCTTCTACTGAAAGCACCGATAATGAGATAGCGAAGCCCGCTGGCGGTTTTTTTAAAAAACTGATATCGCCGGGCCTGGGTCGGAAAAAGGCGTGGAAAGAGCCAGCAATTGCTGATGACCAAACACAGCTCATCCAAAGCCTGAATCGTGGCAGGAATCAGTCAGAGCTCCCTGTATGGGTTGGTAAATACTCACTAATTGCCGCAGTCGGCGTGATGATTATTGCTCTGCTTGGTCAGATCGGATATTTTTACATGGATAAGCTGGTGCGTATAACACCGCTGAGACCTGTACTGGACGCGGGTTGCATGATCGCTGGCTGTACTGTCCCCGAAATTCAGAATATAGGTGAGATTGAACAGCTATCAAGCAGGTTAACGCCGCTTACCGGACGTGATGGCGGTTTCAAGGTGTCCAGCATTCTGATCAATCGTGATATCCGGTCACAGGCTTTTCCCGTACTTGAGCTGACCCTGACTGATCGAGCCGGAAATATGATTAGTCGTCGTGTCGTTACACAGGATAACTACCTGGCAAAAGAGGCACCTATGATGATGAAACCTAATGATGCTGCCGATATAAATATACGTTTTCGTACACCTTCAATCAGGGTGGACGGTTTTGAGTTGCGGCCTATTAGTCAAAACTGGCAGGAGAGATCGAAGCAGGCAGACTAATTGTCCTTTTACAGGCTTTCAGGATAAGGGTATCATCTGATATTCTGAAAGACTGAATTTACAACCATCCTTTGCTACTAATGCACAGACATCAGGGCGACGGATACCACATACTATTTCCAACATGCAGATCGGCCCGTATACATTGCCGAATCAGCTTGTTCTTGCTCCGATGGCAGGAATTTCTGATCGACCATTCCGCAAGCTTTGCCGCTCGTTGGGCGCAGGCATGGCTGTATCTGAAATGATCAGTGCTAATGCCCTGGTGTGGGAAAATAAAAAGACCCGTCAACGTATTAACCATGAGGGGGAACCGGGCCCGGTGGTGGTACAGATTGCAGGTGCCGACCCTGACATACTGGCGCTTGCGGCGCAGGAAAATGTACGCTCCGGTGCAGATATCATCGATATCAATATGGGATGCCCGGCGAAGAAAGTTTGTAATAAACAGGCAGGTTCTGCTTTGCTTGCGAATGAAGATCTGGTATCCCGGATTCTTGAAAAAGTGGTGAACAGTGTTGACGTGCCTGTGACACTGAAGATTCGTACCGGCACGGATCCGGACAGCCGAAATGCCTGTCGCATTGCAGCGATAGCTGAACAGTCCGGCATACAGTCACTTGCTGTTCATGGGCGTACTCGCAAGTGCGCTTTTCGTGGTGAAGCAGAATATGAAACAATTCGCCTGGTTAAACAGCAGGTAAGAATTCCTGTCATCGCTAATGGTGATATTGATAGCCCGGAAAAAGCCGCTGAAGTGCTGGAATTTACCGGAGCGGATGGCTTGATGATCGGTCGGCCAGCACGCGGCAACCCCTGGATATTTAGCCAGATTAACCATTTTCTTGATACAGGCGGGCAGCTCCCGCCTCCTGCTATTTCCGAGGTAAGGGAAGTATTGTTGACACACCTGCAGGAACTTTATGATTTTTACGGAGAATATACCGGCGTACGTACGGCGCGTAAGCATATTGCCTGGTACAGCAAGGGCTTTTTTAGCAGTAATGAATTCAGAAGAGAAATTATGCAGGTGGAATCATCTGCCGGGCAACTGGCAATGGTGGAAGCCTTTCTGACAGCTGCAGACTTACGGGATGCCGCCGCATGAGTAAAAGAAAGAAGCGCCCTCTGGCTACCTGTGTCAGTGATTCACTTAAGCAATATATAAAAGACCTTAATGGCGAGGCTCCTGCGGATATTTATGATATGGTAATTTCACAGGTTGAGAAACCCCTGCTGGAGATCATCATGCAGCGTGCCGAGAATAATCAGTGTCGGGCAGCGCAGATGCTAGGCATTAACCGTAATACCTTGCGCAAGAAGCTGCGTGATCACGGCCTGATCTAGACTATAGCGGGTCTCTGTTGCCGTGGACAGTGACAGCATAAAACATAGCAAACAATTTAACAGGATTGGACCATGTCTGAAGAAAACCGAATTGTAATAAAGCGTGCTTTGATCAGCGTTTCAGATAAATCAGGCATTGTTGAATTTGCCAGCACGCTTGCTGCGCAGGGTATTGAAATTCTTTCAACTGGCGGTACTGCCAGCCTGCTATTGGGTAATGGTATAGATGTTGTTGAAGTATCATCTTATACCGGTTTCCCTGAAATGATGGACGGACGTGTCAAAACCTTGCACCCGAAGATACATGGCGGTCTGCTGGGGCGTCGCGGTATTGATGAAGGCGTTATGCAGGAACATGGAATACAGGCGATTGATTTACTGGTAGTCAATCTTTACCCGTTTGAAAAGACGGTTGCCAGGTCGGATACTGATCTTGAAACCGCCATTGAAAATATCGATATCGGCGGCCCGGCTATGCTGCGCGCCGCATCCAAGAATTATAAAGCAGTCACCGTATTGACTGACAGCGCGGATTATCAACGCATACTCGATGAAATTGCCGATAATGAAGAGGGTGTGTCTGAAGCCACACGTTATGACCTGGCGATTAAAACCTTCGAGCATACAGCACGTTATGACGGCGCCATTGCCAACTATTTTGGCTGCCTGCCAGCAAGCGGCGAAAAAGAGGAGTTTCCGCGTACCTATAGTTTACAGGTGAAGAAAGTACAGGAAATGCGCTATGGAGAGAATCCACACCAGCGTGCAGCGTTTTATGTAGAAGAGGGATATTCTGAAGCCAGTGTTGCAACTTCAAAGCAGTATCAGGGTAAACAGCTTTCCTATAACAATATGGCCGACACCGATGCCGCACTAGAGTGTGTCAAGTCATACAACAATGGCCCTGCCTGTGTCATCGTCAAGCATGCAAACCCCTGTGGTGTCGCGGAAGCTGATAGCCTCATCGCGGCTTATGATCATGCTTACAGTACTGATCCCACCTCGGCGTTTGGCGGTATCATCGCTTTCAACCAGCCGCTGGATGCACACACGGCAAAAGCCATCATTGATCGCCAGTTCGTTGAGGTCATTATTGCGCCCGAGATCGATGAAGAGGCACAGGAAGTTCTATCGCTTAAGAAAAATATACGTGTACTGGCCTGCGGTCAGTGGTCGAACCTGCCAACTGCAGGGCTGGACTTCAAACGTGTGAGTGGCGGTTTGCTGGTGCAGGATCGTGACCTGGGCATGATTGGTGCTGACGATTTGAAAATCGTCACTCAGCGTAAACCCGATGCGCGTGAGATAGAAGATCTGCTATTTACCTGGAAGGTCGCCAAGTATGTTAAATCAAATGCCATTGTTTATGGGCGTGACCGTATGACGATAGGCGTTGGTGCCGGGCAGATGTCTCGTGTCTACAGCGCCAGGATTGCAGCGATCAAAGCCGCCGATGCCGGGCTTAATGTGGAAGGTTCGGTGCTCGCTTCGGATGCCTTTTTCCCTTTCAGGGATGGTCTTGATGCCGCAGCAGAAGTCGGTGTGACAGCGGTCATACAGCCGGGCGGCTCTATGCGCGACGATGAAGTAATTGCCGCGGCAGACGAGCACGGCATTGCTATGGTATTTACCGGAATGAGACATTTCCGGCACTAGTATGCTGTAACGGTCGGTAATTGTATGGCTAAAAAACGCAAACGCGCGGCTAAGCAATCAACCGGCTCCGGCAAGAAGTGGTTTAAACGGTCGCTGAAATGGCTAGCCGTTATTATCATCGGTCTTTTGCTGGCAGATATTTACTGGTTATCCGGCATCTGGCCGGACTGGGACAAGCTGGCAAAGGGTGCTGTGCCCGAGTCCAGTCTGATTCGCCAGTACCGGCAGCGGGCCAATATTGATTCTCGCCTGCCCGAAGTGCGCTGGAATCCCGTTGAGCTAAAAAATATTCCCTATATCCTGCGCAGGGCAGTCATCATTGCAGAAGATGGCCGCTTTTATCAGCATGGCGGGCTTGACTTAAAAGCCATCAGGAATGCCTGGGACTATAACCTCAGTCACATGAAGGTGCGTTATGGTGCCAGTACTATCTCCCAGCAAACAGTAAAAAATCTTTTCCTCAGCAATGAACGTAACTTACTGCGCAAATGGCATGAACTTATACTGACCTGGCAGATGGAGAAGCGACTTTCCAAGGACAGAATACTGGAACTATATCTGAATGTTGCGCAGTTCGGGCCCGGGATATTTGGTGTGCAGGCAGCTTCCTATTATTACTGGGGTCGCCCGGTGTGGATGGTAAACAGAAGACAGGCAGCCGAGCTTGCGGCCAGTCTTCCTTCACCAACGTATAATAACCCCGGGCGTTACACGCCGGCTTTTGCGGCCAGGGCCGAGTCGGTTTACCGGAGAATGTCGGAGTAGTTTTTTGTGCTGGCGCACGGCTTGTTCTTTCTTTTTTATTTTCTTTCTTGAATTAGTCCGTGTGTTTCATCCTTTATGGGTGGGTTCATTTATTCAGGCCATTCATGGCCTTCACCCTCCGGGCCAGTCTTCGACTGTTCAAATCCGCTTCCTGCGGATTTAGTCTTTTGAATTATTTATACAGAACCAAAGAAAAGCCGCCCCGATGTGTTGGCCTGCGGCTGCTCTGCGCGCTTCAGCCTGAACCGGGCGCGGCGAACTCGCTGCGCTTATGTGGACTCCCCTCTGTCAACAACGAAATGATAAAAATAGAGAATAAATGCGTGCTTATGTACGAGCTCTCTTTGGGTCGCTAACCCAGGCTCTCTGATATTTACGCGAACTGTTGGCCAAATCTCAGACAGGCACCGCGCTATTCCGGCCCAGCCTTCCAGTGCTCGACAACCCAGAAGGGGGTGGGAAGTCAAAGACTAAGGACAAAAGATCAAAACTAGGGTGGTGTAACAATGATGCGATTAATTTTCCTGTAGGTGTGAATTCATTCGCACAGTTGTTTTTGTTCGAATTTGTAAGGCCCACAATCTTACTTCCGATCCTGTTTTTGATTTTGATCTTAAGTCCCGTTCAGGCTTGCCGAGAAGCACAGGATGAGCCGGGGTTTCGGGGTGTGCCTGTCTGAGGGCGTAGCCCGAGTTCGCGCCCCGCCGGCTAATTCGAGCATCGCAGGGAACCCATATTGGTTTTTAATATGGGCATGCATGCGGGTGCTCTTTCTTTTGGTTACTTTTCTTTGAGCAAGCAAAGATAAAGTAACTCGTCCATGAAGGACGAAATGCTCTGCTATGTGCAAGCACGAGTGCAAAATAATTAGCTCACTAAGGGCAAAATCATCAGCCGTGCACCAGCACAAGAATAAAAAAACCACCCTACTCCACGCGCCAGCAATAGACTGATATAATCGCAAGCTTTGTGATTTCCAGAAAAATGAAGCCGTGACTTTTCAAAAGCTAATTCTAACATTACAGCAGTACTGGGCAGACCAGGGATGTGCACTTATGCAACCCTATGATATGGAAGTGGGTGCTGGGACTTTTCATCCGGCGACTTTTCTGCACTCTATCGGGCCTGAGCCTATGCGTGCGGCTTATGTACAGCCTTCGCGGCGACCGACTGATGGACGTTACGGGAAAAACCCGAACCGCCTGCAGCATTACTACCAGTTTCAGGTGGTGTTAAAGCCTTCTCCTATTGATATTCAGGATCTCTATCTGGAGTCACTGAAGCAACTGGGCGTGGATCCGCTGGAGCACGATATCCGTTTTGTTGAAGATAACTGGGAGTCGCCGACGCTGGGTGCCTGGGGGCTGGGTTGGGAGGTCTGGCTGAACGGTATGGAGGTGACCCAATTCACTTATTTTCAGCAGGTTGGCGGGCTGGATTGCCGGCCGGTCACCGGTGAGATTACCTATGGCCTGGAGCGCATTGCCATGTATCTGCAGGGGGTGAACAATGTGTTTGACCTGGCGTGGACAGATAATGTGACTTATGGTGATATTTACCACGAGAATGAGGTGGAATTTTCTGCCTTTAACTTTGAGCATGTCGACACCGCTATGTTATTCCGGCACTTCGATGATTATGAACGCCAGAGCCGGCAGTTGCTGGAGGCACGCCTACCCCTGCCTGCTTATGATTATGTGTTAAAGGCCTCGCATACTTTTAATCTGCTGGATGCCCGTAAGGCCATCAGCGTCACTGAGCGAGCACGTTTTATTGGTCGTATTCGTGATCTTTCACGCGCTGTTGCGCAGGCATATTACGACAGCCGGGAAGTCCTGGGCTTTCCGCGCAGCAGGACTGGAGGGCAGACAGCATGAGCGAAGATATGGCGCCATTGCTTGTTGAGCTGGGAACTGAAGAACTGCCGCCGAAATCACTGCAGCGACTGAGCAAGGCATTTTCCCGGCATATTATTCAAGGTTTGCAGGATGCAAATCTGCTAGCAAAAGACCTGCCATATCGTACATTTGCCAGCCCGAGACGTCTGGCAATACTCATCGAAGAGGTCGCCTTACAGCAGGCCGACAGCAATGTTGAACGGCGTGGCCCGGCGGTTAGCGCGGCCTTTGATGCAGAGGGAAATCCCACACCGGCGGCATCCGGCTTTGCGCGTTCCTGCAAGGTGGAAGTTTCTGAACTGGAGCGACTGCAGACAGAAAAGGGAGAGTGGCTGGTGTTTCGCAGTCAGCAGGCAGGCTTGCCTGCCTGCGAATTAATACCGGGTATTGTCGATGCAGCCTTAGGCAAGCTTCCCATTCCTAAACGTATGCGCTGGGGCGATATGGAGGCTGAATTTGTTCGCCCCGTGCACTGGCTGGTTATGATGCATGGCAGTGATGTAATCGAGGCTACATTGTTGACGGTAGCTTCCGGTCGTGAAACTGGCGGACACCGTTTTCATCATCCGGGCATGTTGTCGCTGGCAGCAGCCACTGACTATCAGGAAGCTTTGCAGGCTAACGGCCATGTGATGGCAGATTTCAATCCCCGTCAGCAGATTATCATTGAGCAGGTAAACAGTCTTGCTGCTGAGCATGGTGGTAAGGCACTGATTGACTCCGATCTGCTGGACGAGGTTACTGCACTGGTGGAATGGCCGAATGCGATGATCGGCAGCTTTGATGAAGACTATCTGCAGGTACCGCAGGAGGCATTGATCAGTGCTATGCAGGATCATCAGAAGTATTTCCCGGTGGTTGATGACAAAGGACGGATGATGTCGTTATTCATCTTTGTCTCAAATATTGAAAGCACGCGCCCGCAGAGTGTTATTGAGGGGAATGAGCGAGTGCTCAATGCACGTTTTTCAGATGCCCGTTTTTTCTGGGACAGTGACAGAAAGCTGACACTGGATTCACAGCTAGAACGCCTGAAGATGGTGGTTTTCCATAATAAACTGGGCAGCGTCTATGATCGGTCTATACGGGTACAGGCACTGGCCGGAAAGATTGCCGAACTGCTGGCTGCGGACAGGACAAAGGTAGAGCGTGCGGCGTTGCTGGCCAAGGCCGATCTGCTGACCGGGATGGTGGCCGAGTTTCCTGATTTGCAGGGAGTGATGGGGCATTATTATGCCCTGGAGCAGGGTGAAGAAAATGAGATTGCTGAAGCCATAGAACAACAGTATTTGCCACGCTTTGCCGGTGATTCATTGCCAGCCACAGCGACTGGCCAGGTGCTGTCTATCGCTGACAAGCTGGATACCCTTTGCGGTATCTTCAGTATTGGCGAGATTCCTACCGGTGACAAGGACCCTTTCGCTTTAAGGCGTGCCGCTCTCGGTGTATTGAGAATAATGATCGAGTTGGAACTCGACCTTGATCTTCGACAGTTGCTGGTGCCTGCCGTTGCGGGCTATGACAACGGAGGTGAAAAATCGGATGAAGTTGTAGAGCTGATTTTTTCGTTTATGCTCGACCGCTTGCAGGCCTATTATTTGGATAAGGGCTATAGCAAGCGGCAAATAAGCAGTGTCAGGCACCGCCGTCCTACGCGACCGACAGATTTCAATGATCGCTTACTCGCCGTTGATGCCTTTGCCCGACTGGAAGCGGCCCCGGCACTGGCAGCGGCAAACAAGCGAATTCAGAATATCCTGCGCAAGGCAGACAGGAAAGAAACAACTGTTATAGATCCAGCTTTATTAAAAGAAAAGGCAGAACGCGCCCTGTATGCTCAAATAATTGATCTGTCTGCCGAGGTGGATGAAATGTTTGATAAAGGTGACTACACAACAGCCCTTTCGACGCTGGCCTCGCTGCGAACGGTAGTGGACAGTTTTTTTGATGAGGTCATGGTGATGGACGAGGACCTTGCCCTGCGTAATAATCGTCTGGCTCTGCTGGAGCGCCTGAGCGAGATGTTTCTGCGCACCGCTGATTTGTCGCAATTGCAATAAAGGAGCATGACATTGTCTGAAGAAACAAGCAGGGGTTCCTATGCCGAGATGCTGGCGATGGTGCAGTCCTTTCATGACAAACATGATTTCAGCGGTACCGGTGGTGAAGATATGGTTTACCGCATCGCACTGATGGCCGAAGAACTGGGTGAAATGTCTTCCTGCGTGACTAAAGGCAAAGGCATGGAGGAATTGGCCGAGGAAACAGCAGATCTGCTGATTCTTGTTATGGGGACAGCAATTGCCGGTAATTTTGATTTACTCGATGCCTTCTGGAAAAAGATGGATAAACTGATGAAGCGAAATGCCAAGATGATCGATGGCCGCATAAGGGTGTCTGAGTTCCGAGGCCAGGAATAGAGATACCCTAACGGAAACTCATGAAGACTATTATCCTCGACCGCGACGGCGTCATAAACCAGGACTCCGATGATTTCATAAAATCTGTTGATGAATGGCAGCCCATCCCCGGTTCACTGGAGGCGATAGCCCTGCTGCATCGGCATGGCTTTCGTGTGGTGGTGATCACTAACCAGTCAGGCGTCGCGCGGGACCTGTTTAGCCTTGCCACACTGAATGAAATTCATCGACACATGCTGAATGAGACCCGTGCAAAAGGTGGATTGATTGAGGCGGTCTTTTTTTGTCCGCATGGTCCTGATGACGGCTGCAGCTGTCGCAAGCCTGCTACAGGCATGTTTCGTGATGTCGCCGCCAGGTTGAAGATAGAAATGAGCGGTGTCCCTGCAGTAGGCGATTCCATGCGTGACTTGCAGGCTGCCCAGGAGGTCGGTGCTTTACCTGTACTGGTTAAAACGGGAAAGGGCAGGAAGACACTGAAAATGCTAAAAAAGGATGATAGTCCGCTTTCTCCTGAGGACGTGATAGATTTCAAGGATCTAGCATCCTTTACCGATGCCTTGCTGGCGGGTGAGCTGGATGAAACTATACGCGAAAGACTAGGGAACCTCTGATAAATGTATGTAGAAAGCAAAAATCGTGATGGCCTGTTGCCGTGGCTTCGGTCATCCCTCTATTATCTGTTTATGGTGCCCAGCCTGATCATCATGTTTCTTATCCTGGTGCTCATTTCGCCGTTTGATTATAAATATCGCTCACAACTGATTCGAGGCTGGTCATTATTGCAGATGTGGTTGCTGAAAATATGCTGTGGCCTGACTTATGAAGTACAGGGCAAAGAGAACCTGCCAGCAGAGCCATATATTGCCCTGCCCAAGCACCAGTCCACTTGGGAGACCATTGCTACAAACTTCTTGTTCAGACAACCGGCATGGGTGTTTAACAAAGATTTGTTTGCGATTCCTGTATTCGGCTGGGGTCTTTATTTGACCCGACCTGTCGGAATAGATCGCGGTACACCGCGGGCAGCATTGAATCAGCTGATTGAGAAAGGCGGTGCATTACTCCAGCAGGGCCGCACTATGGTTATTTTTCCGGAAGGTACCCGCGTACCGCCGGGTGAGTCGGCCACTTTTGAACCGGGCGGCAGCCTGCTGGCAGTAAAGACCGGGACGCCGGTAATTCCGGTGGCTCTGAATGCCGGTGAATTCTGGCCGAAAGAGAGTTTCCGGAAGTATCCCGGGCACATCAAGGTGATTATTGGACCGTTGATCGAATCAAAAGGCCTGAAAGCCCGTGAGCTGAATGGGAAGGTGGAAAGCTGGATAAAAAAGACCATGCAAGAAAATTTCGGTTATTCCTGATCGAGGCTCAGCAAAGAGGCTCTCAATCCCTTCCGGCCAGCGCAGGCCAGACATTCCATTATTTTATATGCAAGAAAATATTACACTGATCGGTATGCCGGGTGCCGGTAAAAGCACCGTCGGGCAGTTGCTGGCAAAGTCTCTTCAATATGAATTTATAGACACCGATGACCTGCTTTGTCTGCAGCAACAACGAACGCTGCAAAATATCGTTGATAAAGATGGCTACATGCAGCTGCGCCGGTTTGAAGAGCAGGCGATACTTTCAATAGAGGCTAAAAAAACCGTTATTTCGACCGGCGGCAGCGCAGTGTATTCTGCTGTAGCCATGCAGCATTTATCCAGCCTGTCGAAAATCATCTACCTGTCAGTGTCCTACGAAATCATCGCAGAGCGTATCAAGAACCTCGACACCCGCGGCCTGGCAAAGCAGCCTAATCAGAGCTTGCATGATTTGTATCTTGAACGAACAGGGTTATATGAAAAATATGCAGAAATAACCGTGGGGGCGGACATGACAGCCGAGCTTGTTGCGGAGAAAATTATATCTGTGACTGCGGGGGTTTGATGTAGACACGTTTTATGTTTTACGTGTTACGGTTTACGTAAAACCTAAATCGTAATACGTAATACGGTATTTTTTTATACCTGTTTTGCCAGTGCTGCAAAATCATCTAAAGAAAGCGTTTCTGCCCTGACTGACGGGTCTACCCCTGTCTCTATAATCTCGTCCTCGGTCAGTATTCCTTTGAGGTTGTTGCGCAGTGTTTTACGGCGCTGAGTGAAGGCGGCTTTGACCAGCATGGCGAAATTTTCCGGATTCGGGATGTCCACTATGGGTTCTGCGTGGGGGGTAAGACGGACGACGGCGGAATCAACTTTTGGTGGCGGGTTAAATGAGCCCGGGCTGACATCGAGGACCTTTTCTACCACACATTGTGCCTGCAGCATGACCGACAGTCGGCCATAGTTTTTTCCGCCCGGGCCTGCCGATATGCGTTGCACCACTTCTTTTTGCAGCATGAACATCATGTCCTGTATGACAGGGGCAAAGCTGAGCAAATGAAATAGCAAAGGGGTGGATATGTTATAGGGTAGATTGCCGATGATACGGAGTTTGTGTGTGCTGTCAGCAAGGCTGGAAAAATCGAAAATCAGGGCATCTGCCTGATGCAGGTGCAGGCGACCCTTTGCCCGCGGGTCGGCTATGAAGCGTGCGACGAGGTCACGATCCAGCTCTATTGCATGCAGGTCACCAATCCGTTCCAGTAATGGCCAGGTCAGGGCACCGAGACCGGGGCCTATTTCGACGATACGCTGGCCTTGCTGTGGGCGAAAGTGAGTAAGGATTCGATTGATTACATGCTGGTCATGCAGAAAGTTCTGTCCAAAGCGTTTGCGGGCGACGTGTTTGATGTTAGTTGCCCTGCTGCGTCTTAGCCATAGCAATGGCCATGTTCAGTGCATGTTGCAGGCTGCCGACATCAATGTTGCCGGTGCCGGCCAGAGACAGGGCTGTGCCATGGTCAACAGAAGTACGGATAAATGGCAGGCCGAGGGTGATGTTTACCGCATTGCCAAAGCCTGAGTGTTTGAGCACTGGCAGTCCCTGATCATGGTACATGGCGAGCACTGCATCAGCGTGCTCGAGTTCTCTCGGAACAAATGCCGTATCTGCAGGCAAAGGTCCGATGAGATGCAGGTCTTTTTCACGCAATGCAGAAAGCACCGGTTCAATGATCTCAATTTCTTCCATGCCAAGATGCCCACCCTCTCCGGCATGCGGGTTCAGGCCACAGACTATGATGCGGGGCCGCGGCAGGCCAAATTTTGACTGTAGGTCATGATGCAGTATTTCAATTACCTCCGTCAGCAGGTCACGGGTGATCTGTGCACTGACATCGCGTAAAGGAAGGTGCGTTGTCGCCAGTGCAACACGTAGTGTGTTCGTCGCAAGCATCATGACGACCCTGGGTGTACGTGATAAATCAGCAAGAAATTCGGTATGGCCGGTAAAAGCGATACCAGCATCATTGATGATGCTTTTCTGTACCGGGCCGGTGACCAGTGCATCGAATTCACCGCGCAGGCATGCATTGCATGCCTGCTTCAGAGTTTGCAGGACATAATCTGCATTGTCCGGGTTGAGTTTGCCTGCTATAGCGGGATGATTCAGTTTCACAGGAATGACAGCAAGCTGATTTAGTTTGTGCGGCTGTTTTTCCCAGTCAACGAGTGACAGTTCAATATTAAGCCTGTCTGCCCTGTCTGCAAGCAGGTCAGGGTCGGCACAAATGGCCAGCCTGCAGCCAAGATTCATACGGCTGGCCATGATAGCCAGGTCAGGGCCGATCCCGGCAGGTTCGCCGGCAGTCATAATAATTCTAGGCAGCTGGTTTGTCATGGTTGTTCGATACTTTATATATTTAATGAGTTTTTAACCGCAAAGGCGTAAAGGCACGGAGAACGAAAAACCTTTTCAGGGTTTATGATGATGGGTACTCATGACGTTTTTCTTTGCGTCTTTGCGGTGAAAAAAATCTGTTTTCATACTCCCTGCTATAATAGCCCTAATTTTTCATTTGCAATAGTCTTCTGGTGCCTGCATGGCTGATCTGGTTATTTCTGATTTACAATCCCGTGTGCCGGGCCTGCTTGTACAGCGCCTTGCTGCGCTGAATTTATCTCTGCAGGGAGCAGAAATTACAGGACTGACCGGGCCGTCCGGTTCGGGCAAGTCGCTGCTGCTGCGGGCGATCGCTGACCTTGATCCGTCTACCGGCGAAGTGTCGCTGGGCGATTGCAATCGATCATCAATAGCCGCGCATGAATGGCGTAAAATGGTCGCTTATCTGCCGACCGAGAGTAGCTGGTGGTTCGAGACTGTTGGCGAACATTTTCTGCAGGCAGATATGGTCAGTCTGCAAACACTTGGTTTTGAGCCATATGTTCTGAGCTGGAAGGTCAGCCGTATTTCCAGTGGTGAAAAACAACGACTCGCACTGGCGCGCTGTCTCAGTCGGCAACCCGAAGCTTTACTGCTGGATGAACCGACTGCATCGCTAGGTGATTCACATACTCGCGATGTTGAACGGTTAGTGTCTGATTTCATAAGAAAAGGAAAAGAGCCCGTTTTCTGGGTAAGCCATGACCCTGAGCAGTTGCAGCGTCTGGCACAGCGAGTCATAAGTATTCAGTCTGATGGAAGCATAAAGGAGCAGACACGATGAATGTCATCAGCCTGTCGGCTATTGATCTGGCTATAGCGGCCTCGCTGGTTTTATTCGTTGCACTGCTGCAATGGCGCATGCGGCTGGGGAATACCCGGTCACTTTTAATCGCAGCATCTAGAACTGTGGCACAGCTGTTATTGCTGGGGCTGGTATTGAAAATAGTCTTTGCGGCAAGTGAATGGTACTGGATAGGGCTGATGTCCCTTGTCATGCTGCTGGCGGCGGGTCGAGAAGTAATGGTCCGTCAGAAAAGACGTTTTATCGGCAGCTGGGGTTTTTTGCTGGGGACCTCTTCCATGTTCGTTTCAGCATTCAGCGTTACCTTGCTGGCTCTGCTGGTTATTGTTCAGCCGGATCCCTGGTATTTACCGCAGTACTCGATTCCCCTGCTAGGTATGTTGTTGGGAAATACCCTTAACGGCATTACGCTAGGCCTGGATAATCTAACCCGCAGTGTCTGGGAGAAGCGAACGATTATTGATGGAAGACTGGCATTAGGCGAGACCTGGAGCAATGCTATTTCAGATATACGGCATGACAGCATACGGGTTGGCATGATCCCGATTATCAATGCCATGTCGGTGGCGGGCCTGGTTAGCCTGCCCGGTATGATGACCGGCCAGATACTGGCCGGAACACCCCCTGTAGAAGCGGTGAAATACCAGATACTGATCATGTTTCTGATCGCTGCAGGAACAGGTTTAGGGACGATTACCGCCATTGTCATCGGTTGCCGCAGACTGTTTGATGACAGGGAAAGGCTGCGGCTGGATCGGCTGGGTTAATGGCAGGTAAAAGGCTAAAGGCTAAAGGTGAAAGGAAAGTCAAAACAACAACCCTCTTTAGCCTTTAGCCTATAAGTCCCATCTTCCATTTACCGGCGCAGCGCTGAAGCCGATATAATATCGAAATTGTGCAAGCACCATAAACCAGGAACCACCATGTCAGAAATAGCAAAATATGCCGTTATGGGCAATCCCATCAGTCACAGCAAATCGCCGCTTATTCACAGTTTGTTTGCTGAGCAGTGCGGTATTGCGCTGGAATACAGGGCGATTCATGTTGATGAGGGGCATTTTGAATCAGCTGTCAGGCAGTTCAGGGCTATCGGTGGCAAAGGCCTGAATATTACCGTGCCGTTCAAGATTGAGGCATGGAAGCTGGCTGACCGGCGATCCACGCGGGCAGAGCTTGCCGGTGCTGTAAATACGCTGAAGTTTCTTGATAGCGGTAATATCTATGGCGAAAACACGGATGGTTTGGGGATGATTCAGGACATTACAGTCAATCTGGCTAAATCTGTGACAGGTGCAAGGGTACTGGTGATCGGAGCCGGAGGCGCAGTAAGAGGCGTGCTGGGACCGCTACTGGAAGCGCAGCCGGCACTGGTGCATATTGCAAACCGCACTGCTGCCAGGGCAGTAGAGCTGGCGGCAGTCTTTGCCGGGTCGGGACCCTGCACTGCCAGTGGTCTGGATGGTATAGGTTCGGCATCATTTGATATTGTCATCAACGGCACTGCGGCCAGCCTGCAGGGCGCAGTACCTGATTTACCTGGCAGTATTTTTGCCGAGGATGCGTTGGCTTATGACATGATGTATGGCAGTGAACCCACTTCTTTTCTTGTCTGGGCGGAAAAAAATGGAGCAGCACTGTGCAGCGACGGTTTAGGGATGCTGGTGGAACAGGCTGCAGAGTCGTTTCAGATATGGCATGCTATACGCCCGCAGACTGCGGCAGTCATTCAGCAACTGCGGTAGTTTTAAAGGGTTTTTACCGGTAGCTACGTGGCTATATAGAGCTGCTTTTAGTCCAGATTGCGATTAATCCAGCGCACCAGGGGCTTCCATTGTTCAATATCATGTGACACCTGATACCAGGGCATGTCAAAAATCCCCAGGCCTTTCTCTGCCGCATGGATGTAGTTCTGGCTGTCGCGGATGCTGGCAAGAAAGGGAATGTTAAGGTGCTTGAGGAACTTATTAAGCTCTTGATAAATAAGGGTATTTTCACGCACTCTGTTGGCGATGACGGCAATCTTTTTTTCTTCTATATGGCCGGTCATTAACAGGTCTTTGATAAAATGTGCGGCGGCGCGCATGTCTATCGGGGATGGCAGTACAGGCACCAGGATGATATCTGAACGGCGTACCAGGTCGGTTAGCTGTTTGCCTTCAACACGTGCCGGTGCATCCAGCACGACGCGATCTACATCGGAAGCAAAACGCAGGCGCTGATCAAAAGGCGACATGCCCGTAATTTCGTAATAGTGATCAGGGTTTCTTTCTGTTAACCATTCCAGCGCAGACTGCTGCGGGTCAAAGTCCACCAGCACCGTCTTCAAATCATTCGTTGCAAAATAACTTGCCAGGTTAGACGATAGCGTTGTTTTACCACAACCCCCCTTGGCGTTGACAACCAGTACGGTTTTCATGCGACTACAGACTCCTTTTCACA
Source organism: Pseudomonadota bacterium (assembly GCA_034659075.1). GTDB lineage: Bacteria > Pseudomonadota > Gammaproteobacteria > BMS3Bbin11 > BMS3Bbin11 > BMS3Bbin11. The sequence continues at coordinate 24,911 of JAYEGM010000082.1, read as the reverse complement.
ATTATTAATTTGTGTGCAACTGGATAGTAAAGCACTCTTTGAAAAATGTAAAAATTTGTAAAAAAAGTTTTCGGATTTCAGTTTTCGGTTTTCAGAAAAGATTAGTATTTTTGAACACTGAATTCTCCTTTAAGGCAAATAATCCAGAGCTAGTCCGACAAAGACAACGGCACCAAACCAGTTGTTGTTCAGGAAGGCCTGCAGACAGCGTGTCGGGTCGCGTTCAGCAATCAGCCATTGTTGGTAGAGAAAGAATAGAGAGGCCAGCAGCAAGCCGGCATAATAGAAAATTCCGCGGTCAAAGATAAATCCTGTCCAGAGTAATAGAGCAAGTGTAATGAGTTGCAGTTTCCCGATAATTAGCCGGTCGTTGTTGCCAAATAAAACAGCGGTGGACATGACGCCAATCTTTAAATCATCTTCCCGGTCAACCATCGCATACATAGTGTCATAGGCAACAGTCCAGCAAATATTGGCCAGAAACAATAACCAGATAGATGCAGGTAACTGATTGCTCTGCGCTGCAAAGGCCATCGGAATGCTCCAGCCAAAAGCGATGCCGAGATAGACCTGCGGCAGGTGAGTGAAACGTTTCATGAACGGGTAGCTGGCCGCCAGGAATACGGCCACCACAGATAACTTTATACTTAGCATATTGAGCTGCAGGACGAGCAGCAGTGCAATCCCGCATAATACAGAGAATAACAATAGTGCTTCACGTGGCCGAACCAGTCCTGCGGCTATGGGGCGATTACAGGTTCGAGCGACGTCAGGGTCGATATGCCTGTCGGCATAATCGTTGATCACACAACCGGCAGAGCGCATCACAAAGACTCCGGCAATAAAAATCAGCACTATCGATGCCGACGGTTGACCTTCACCCGCCAGCCACAGCGACCACAGTGTTGGCCAAAGCAGTAAAAAGCTGCCGATAGGGCGGTCGGCGCGCATTAGCAGCAGGTATAGTTTTAGTTTGTCGTAAAATTCTGGCATGGTGGTGATTATAAAGAGTTTCAAGTTTCAGGTTTCAAGTTTCAAGATGAAAACCTAGTAAGCAAAGAGCTCCCAGAGTTGAAGCATGGGTAAAAACCCTTTTGTCTTTAGTCTTGAAACTTGAAACCTGAAACTTTCTTCATACATCCCCATACCCCATTACATCCCCCGCCCAGCGACGAATCAAGAGCGGTATCCGTTCCGGTGACCGGTGCTGGATTTCAGCGGCAAGTTCAGGTACCTGCTCCAGCAGGTCGGCATCGCGGGAGAGGTCGGCGATGCGGAATTGCAACAGGCCGGTCTGGCGGGTGCCGAGCAATTCGCCCGGGCCGCGCAGTTCAAGGTCTATGCGTGCGATTTCGAAGCCGTCAGAGGTTTCCCGCATAGCTGCCAGGCGTGCGCGGCCGTTGGCAGATAACTTGCCCTGATACATAAGTACACAGGCACTTGCAGTGCTGCCACGCCCTACTCTGCCACGTAGCTGGTGCAGCTGAGCGAGACCCAGCCTCTCGGCATTTTCGATTATCATCAGGCTGGCATTGGGCACATCTACTCCGACTTCGATGACGGTAGTGGCTACCAGAATGTCTGTTTCACCATTGCGGAAATCCTGCATGACCGATTCTTTTTCTGCCGCTTTCATTCTGCCGTGTATCAGGCCGATACGCAGCTCGGTCAGCGCTTCTGCTAATATTTCTGCGGTCACTTCTGCTGCCTGGCATTGCAGTGCCTCTGATTCTTCGATCAGTGTGCAGACCCAGTATACCTGCCTCCCCTGCTGACAGGCCTTTTGTACACCGCTGATGATATCAGCGCGTTTTGAATCTGGCATGACCGCTGTTTCCACTGGCTGTCGGCCGGGCGGCAGTTCGTCAATAATCGAGGTTTCAAGGTCGGCATAGGCAGTCATTGCCAGTGTTCTGGGTATCGGTGTGGCGGTCATGATCAGCTGGTGCGGAACGTATTTGCCATGGCGGCCTTTCTCACGCAGCGCGAGCCGTTGATGTACACCGAAGCGATGCTGCTCATCAACAATAATTAGCCCGAGGCGGGCAAAGCGGCAGTCATCCTGAAAAAGGGCATGAGTACCGATGATCAGGTCGCAATCACCGGTATCCATGGCGGTGAGGATTTGCCGCTTTTCAGCTGCCGGCAATTTACCTGTTAGCAGCGAAATGTTAATGCCTAATGGTTTCAGCCATAGCGACAGGGTTTGCAGGTGCTGTTCAGCCAGTAACTCCGTGGGTGCCATCAGCGCAACCTGGTAGCCTCCGCGCAGGGTGGCCAGTGCCGCCAGGGCAGCAATAATGGTTTTGCCGGAACCGACATCGCCCTGCAGCAGGCGCTGCATGGCGGAATTCTGTTCAAGGTCAGCAAATATTTCATCGATAACGCGCTGCTGGGCAGCGGTTAAGGAAAAAGGCAGATTGCTGATGAAGTCTGCCGTCAGTTTTTTGGCCTGCTTAATTTGCAGCGAGTGTTCGTCTTTGGCTTTGTTGCGTAGCTGCCTCATTGATAAATGATGTGAAAGCAGTTCTTCCAGCGCGAGACGTCTCTGCATGGGGTGTATGCCCTGCTGCAGCTGCCGGGTGTTGGCCTCTTTTGGCGGGCGGTGAATGTATTGCAGAGAGTCTGCCAGTAATGGCAGCTGGATCTTTTTGCAAAGCGGCGTATCCAGCAGCTCCGGCAGCCGCTCAGGGTGCTGAGACAGCAGGTTGATAGCCTGCTCAGTAAAGCGGCGCAAGGACAGCTGGTGTACACCTTCGGTGGTTGGATAGACCGGGGTCAGGGTTTGCTCGATGATCTGAGCGGCACCCGGCTCAATGATCCTGTATTCAGGGTGCACCATTTCAAGATCAGGCCCACTGCGTCGAAGCTCACCATAACAGCGGACGATAGAACCTTTAGCCAGGCTTCTTTGCTGGGCGGCGGAGAAGTGAAAAAAGCGTAAAGTGAGAAAGCCCGTGCCATCGGATATTCGACTTAACAGCATGCGGCGGCGGCCAAAGCGAATCTCAGTTAATTCGATTGTGCCCTGCACCATTGCTTCATTCCCAGCCTGCAGGCCGCCAAGCGGACAAAGCTGAGTGCGATCTTCGTAGCGTGCCGGCAGGTGGAACAGTAAATCCTGAATGGTTACTATGCCCAGGCGTTGCAGACGCTCAGCGACGCGCGCAGCAATCCCCTTTAATACTGTGACAGAAGTGTCATCAAAGCCAGGTGGCATATCCTTGTCCACAGCTGCGTCGATGATCTATTCCCGTGTTAGTTCGTGGTCATCACTGAAGGTGCCGGCCTGCCGTGCCAGAAAGGCAGTTTTCGCTGATTGTTCGAGTGAGCTGACCCATTTGTAAGCCTGCTCCAACGACTCGCCCTGTGCATAAACGCCATGTCCACGCACGACCACCACGGGATATTCAGCCAACGCCGTGGCGATCAGAATGGGCGAGTGTTCGAAATAGGCCTTAAAGCTAATCGAGATAACCGGTACCTGTGGAAAATAGTACTGACCTTCAAGGTCAACGGGTACGAAGTCTTCGCCATTAAGTGTCAGGGCAACGGTATAGGGATTATGGCTGTGTATAATCGCATGTGCTTCCGGGTTATGGCGGTAGATAGCACGATGTGTATGTTGATCCTGCGAAGCCTCAGGGACCGGTGTGTCATCCATTGTGCAATGAACAATATCTTTAGCTTCGGCAAGATCGGCACAGGAACCGGTAGCTGTGATAAAAAATTCACTATTATGCAGATATGAGATATTACCGCTATGTGAATCATTCAACCCATGCTGGCGCAGCAGCCGGTAAAAACGTATCAGGTCTTTCTTTTTATCCATGGCATAATAATGCCTGATAAACTGTGAGTCGTCATCCTTATCATTCGATTTATCCTAAGCACCACGGGCCTTATGTCGCAGAAAAAAAAGAAATCTACAGTACAGGCCGGCCGGCAGAATCAGTTCAAGCGGGAATTTCTGCAGCCAAAATACTGGACTCTGTGGCTGGCCTTTGTCCTGTTAAGATTGCTGGTGCTGCTGCCTCTGCCTGTGCAGCACAGCATAGGCCGTGTTCTGGGGCGGCAGTTTTATCGTAGGAATAAAAAGCGCAGGCATATCGCACGTATCAATATCGATCTCTGCTTTCCTGAATTATCAGAGGAAGAAAAATCGCAGCTGGTGCTGCGGCACTTTGAAGCCTACGGCGCAAATATATTTGATCTGGCTATCTGCTGGTGGGCATCTTCAAAGCGGCTGGCAAGGCTGACAACCGTGCATGGAATGGAAAGATATCAGGAACTGTTAGATCAGGGTCAGAATGTTGTGCTGTTAACAGGTCATTTGCTGACAGTTGATTTGTGTGGACAATACATCTCACCCATGCGACCCGGCGTGACAATGATGAAGCCTTTAAAGAACCCGTTATTGAACTGGATGATGAGCCGTGGCCGTATGCGAAACGGTAATCAGGTGGTGAATCGGGAGCAGGGCATGCGGCCAATGGTGCGCTTGCTGCGACAAGGATACACCGGCTATTTTATGCCTGATGAAGACTTTGGCTCACCGGCTTCCGTTTTTTCATCTTTCTTTGGTGTTCAAAGCTGGACAGTGACCAGCTTGTCGATGCTGGCGCGTTTGGGCAAGGCCAAAGTATTACCAATTTTCATGCACAGCCTGCCTGGTGGCAGGGGCTATGAACTGTATATAGATCCGGTACTGAAAAACTTCCCGTCAGGTAACGATAGCATTGATGCAACAAACATGAACCAGGCGCTTGAAAAAGGGATTAGAAGAATGCCGGAGATGTATGCATGGACCTTCAAGTTATTCAAAACGCGCCCGGCAGGCGAAGAAGCGCCTTACTGATGGTTAATAGAGGTGCGCTTCAGTTTGTGCACCCACGCTACTGGCTGGTCTGGTTTGGCATTCTGCTGCTGTGGTTAATCAGTCTACTGCCTTTGCCGGTGACGGCTTTTTTGGGCAGGGGACTGGGTACTTTCCTGTATCGAGTCGCCGGGCGTCGGCAGCACATCGTCAGAACCAATCTTGAGTTGTGTTTTCCTGAGCTTGATAGCGATCAGGTCGAAGCCTTAATGAAGGCGCATTTCAAGGCGCTGGGCCAGGCAGCACTGACGATTGGCATCAACATGTTCGCTTCTCAGCGCAGGTTGCAGCGTCTGGTGAGCATGCGCGACCGTCATTACTACGATCAGGCAATTACAGGCGGAAAGCCTGTCATACTGCTGGCTCCCCATTTTGTCGCAATGGAAATAGCCGGTTTAGCTCTGTCACCGGAAAGGCATATGTTCAGCATGTATCAAACGATTAGAAATCCGCTGATTGATTTTCTGGTGCGAAGAGGGCGCAGCCGGTTTGGTGGCATAATGGTTGAAAGAAAGTCCGACATGCGAAAAGTGGTCACGATGATGCGTGCAGGCAGTCCCTTCTACTATTTACCGGATCAGGATCCTGGTTCCGGCGATAAAGTGTTTGCCCCCTTTTTTGGTGTTCAGACCGCTGTAACACCCGGGTTTTCCCGTTTTGCCCGTTTAAGCAAGGCTGTAGTAATACCGTGTTTTACTAAAATTCTGCCGCATGGCCGGGGTTACGAAGTGATATTTCTGCCACCGCTGGAGAACTTTCCCACTAAAGATCCGGTTGAAGATGCGCGGCGTATGAATGAGGCAATTGAAGTGGGCATACGAGAAATGCCGGAACAGTATTTCTGGGTACACCGACGCTTTAAATCGAGGCCGGAGGGTGAGGAGAGTTTGTATTGAACTTTAGTTTCAAGTTTCAAGTTTCAAGTTTCAAGTTTCAAGTTTCAAGTTTCAAGGCGAAAGGCGAAAGGCGAAAGGCGAAAGGCGAAAGGCGAAAGGCGAAAGGCGAAAGGCGAAAGGCGAAAGGCGAAAGGCGAAAGGCGAAAGAAAACCCGGTTACGATACTGAGAGTCCTTAGTCCTTAGTCCTTAGTCCTTAGTCCTTAGTCCTTTGGCTGTAAACCGTAAACCGTAAACCGTAAACCGTAAACCAGTCCTATGCCTTGAACCGTCGTGCCTCAGCTTCTATGAACACTCTCTTGACGTTGGGGAAACGTCCCTTAATAGTGCGGTCAAGTTGAGCTACGGTGTTTTCTATGTCATCGGCATTTGCTGAATTGGTAAATTCTACACTCAGGTTGACGAGGATATAATTCGGGCCCATGTGCATGGTCAGGACCTCATTAATATGGCGTATTTCCCGAAATGACAGTGCCATTTTTTTTATGCCCCGAATTACTTCAGGGTCAGCACTTTCCCCGATCAGCAGTCCTTTTGTTTCGTAAGCCAGCCAGACGGCTGTCAGTGCCAGTATCAGGCCGATCAGCAGGGAGGCAATACTGTCAAAAACCGGGTTGCCGGTCACATCTGTCAGGGCGATGCCGATCAATGCAACCAGCAGGCCGGTCATGGCAGCGCTATCTTCAAACAGGACGACAAATAGCGTAGGGTCTTTGCCTTCTTGCACGGCTTCAAGCAGCCCGAGCTTCCCTCTTTGTCGGGAAAAGGCCTTCCAGGCAAAAAGCCAGGCTGCACCTTCAAAAATGATCGCCAGGCTGAGCACAATATAGTTAACCAGGGGGTTTTCGAGCTGCGTGGGCTTTTGCAGAGAATGCACACCCTCATAAAATGAAAGTCCGGCACCCACCCCAAAAATCATAATTGCAACGACAAAGCTCCAGAAATATATTTCTTTGCCATGTCCGAAAGGAAAGTGCTCGTCAGCGGGGATAGCTGCTCGTTTTAAACCATACAGCATCAGCACCTGGTTGCCGGTATCAACAACAGAGTGTATGGCTTCCGAGAACATCGCAGAGCTGCCGGTCATTGCGGTAGCAACAAACTTTGTCACGGCAACCATCATGTTGCCTAGCAGAGCGGCAACAATAACCTTTTTTGATTCTGCGGCCATTGTGTTCTAACAGCAGGCCCTTAGATCGAACTTATCCCTGCTTTGTTGCCGTCAAGGTGCCGCTTACTATTCCGGGTATATCTATGCCATTGCTGTTGCAGGTTGCCGACTGCGAGCTGAGGCTGGCGGTCAATAGGCCATTATTATTGATGGAACCCTGTAATGAGAGTGTTCCACTGCATTTCACGGAACCGAAATCCTCATTATTAAAAGTCTGGCTATAGCTGAATGTGTTTCCTGTCAGTGTGATGACATCAGGGAAAATATCGGATTCGCTTTGTACTGTCATACGGCCATTCTGGTCAATAATAATAGTAACGGGAACAGTTTCTGACTCTGTTAGTCCCAGCGCGGATGCTGTAGCAGTGGCTGTGCCAGTGTATGTCCCGGCAAGCGAAGATGATGGCGCAGGATTTACGGTCGACCCGGAGTCGTCGCTTGTGGATGGTGTTGCAACAGTAGTTCCGCCACCCGTAGACGTCTCATTGTTGCTGCTGTTGCATCCGGAAAATACCATAAGCAGGCTGAGCAGGATGGCGATACAGGTATTTTGCTGTGTAATGATTTTCATTTTTTGGATGTGTTTCCTGATAAGTAATGAGAACGTTCTATAGATTTAGTATAGGTTATTTAACAAGTATGTGATTTATCCACAGATTAATTGAAAGGTCAATTTGCCAATGGATTTTCCATCGATATAAAAATCAACTTGCCATTGGCCGTTGAATTCACGAAGACTATCGTTATCCTGCATCAGCAAACGGTCGAGTAAGTCTGGTGTGGCCGGGTGTAAAATTAGCCAGGCCCAGGCATGTGTTTTATCCTCGCGTGCCGTAAAATTGTATCGTGTGTGCTCGCGCTGTTTTCCCTTAGGGTCAATCCAGTACGCTTCCATCAGGTGCTTGCTGCCTGCGGGCCATTGATCAGCTACAACACCGTAAATTTTCTCCGTACAGCTGAATTTATTTGTGGTCTGCGGCACGGGTAATCCATTTTTCAGCACAGTGCTGAGATAGATTTCAGCATGCACAGCAGGGGAGAAAGCAGAGAAAATTAGTAGTGCCAGCAGAAAAAAGAGTTTTTTGTGTGGCCGGAGCAAGTAAGGCATAAGTGTCTGAGCAGGACGATATGAGTTTTTTTTAAGCATAGCAGAGACTTTAATGTGCCTCTATTTATTTGCAAAATAATAGTCTATAACTTGAAGGAGAACCTCTAGTCAGGGATAGTCGCTATTCTATCAGTTGCTGCCATGAACAAGCTTGCCGCTATGTTGCCATTTGCCGGTATCAGTATCTTGATGGATTTTGCCGGTCATGCGAAGATGATCCGAGTGTATCGGTGATAGCCAATAATAATTTCCGTCTGACAGCCATTTCATACAAAATGACAGTTAGAATAATGGTCAATGCTTTTCACAATGCTGGAATAAAAAATAAACAGGAACAGCCTGAAAAAGGCTGATCTTTATAAAAGGAGGAGTGGCAGCGACCATGAAGTCGTTGATATTTTCGCGTATCGGTTTTGTTACCATGGTGATGCTGGTGCTGATTTATTTGGCGGGCAGGTTGGGTATGCTTGATAATGCAGGCTATGCATTATATGACAACATACGTATGCTGGGTCAGCCGCCTTCCTCTAATGTACTGGTGGTGGCGATTGACGAATTTTCGCTGGATAAAATAGGCCGCTACCCTGTGCCGAATGAAACGCATGTTCAGCTGCTGGAAAATCTGATTTCTGCCGGCGTAGAGCTGATCGCATACGTTGGATTGCCATCACTGAACTCGCTAGCCAACAGCAATGATACGCTGGCATCACCCCCTGTTTTTGGCCAGGACCTGGCAGCTTTGGTGGCAGACATACGAAATCAGGGTCTTGTAATTGCCGGCATCCCTTTTGTCAGCACATCAGAAAATGACCGGGTAAAGACGGCTCTACCCGGTTATTTGCTGCAGAACAGTTTACCAAATGAGAAGTCATTAAAATTACACACCGCCAGGCCTGCCTATCCGTTGCCCGAGAGCGCCAGTGGACCTGCGGAAAGCTATGCCAGCATCTTTGTAGAAAATGATGTTTCTAAAATAATTCGCAGCGTCCCTCTATTCACAGAAGTGAATGGTTTGTTAATCCCCTCTCTTGCTATGCAGCTATACCTTCGTGTCAATGACATGCGGCTTTCGGACGTCAAGTTTACGGCTGGCAATAAATTAAGTGTTGCCGGCAGCACGATTTTAACGGATCGGCAACTTCAGGTTTGGCCATATTATTACCCCGCTGCTAAGAACGGGCATACGGTTGAAATTGTTTCGTATCATGATGTCCGTCACGGCGCAGTTCCGGCCGGCACACTCAGTGGGAAGATAGTTTTACTGGGCGTGACAGCGCAAGGCCTGGCACAATCGGTGAGTACACCCACTGATAATTCTGTCCCTGCTGTGATGATGATAGCTGAAGCGTTGGCCAGTATGCTGGATGATAAGGTCATTGCTGTCTCTGCCTGGGCCAGCATCGTCTCGACTGCTTTGCTTGTTCTTGTCGCTATATTGCTTCTATGGTTAAGCACTCAGGATTTAAAAGCCAGGGTTATAGTGACAGCCGTACTGATATTGATGCTGCTCGGAATACAGACCCTGTTTTTACTGGAGGCGTCCACCTGGCTGAACATGTACCCACCCATTCTGTTACTGCTTTTGGGGTTTCTTGTTATCGCCTTAATGGCTGGCGGTCTGCAGCAGTCAGAAAAACCAACGGCTATGTCAGGTGAAGTGCATCGACGTGTCGGCCTGGCATCACAGAAACGTGGCGAGCTGGATGCGGCATTTGAAAGTTTTCGCAAATGCCCGCTGGAAAACTCTATTATGGTGATGCTGTTTTATCTGGCGCAGGATTTTGAGGCCAGCGGCCGCTTTGATCGAGCTGTCGCAGTGTATCAGTATATGGAAAGCTTTAATCCACATTTTAATGAGTTGCAGGACAAGCTGGAAAAAGCAAGGATGATGGAAGATACGGTGAGGATTGACGAGAGTAAAATTACGCCTGCCATCAATACCGCCATCACATCTCTGGAATCCGCTAACGAGACGGACTCTGATTCGGGCGAGCAGAGAACGCTGGGTCGTTACCTGGTGCAAAAGGAGATAGGTAAGGGGGCTATGGGTATGGTTTATCGGGGTACTGATCCTAAGATAAATCGCACTGTTGCAATAAAAACATTAAATCTGAAACGTGAATTTGATGAAGACGAACAGGAAAATGTACTGGGACGTTTTTTTCATGAAGCAGAGGCAGCCGGACGTCTGCATCATCCACATATTGTTACAATTTATGATGCCGGTGAACATAATGAGCTGGCATATATTGCTATGGAGTTTCTTACCGGCAGCGATTTACGCGTCTATACTAAGAAGGGGACAATGCTGCCGCCATTGACAGTGGTAAAAATAGGCATGAAGCTTGCCGGTGCGCTGTTTTATGCACACAGCCATGACATTGTGCACCGCGACATCAAAGCAGCGAATGTCATGTATGATCCGGACAGCGGGCAATTGAAAATAACGGATTTCGGTATTGCCCGGCTGACTGATTCACGGCGGACGAAAACCGGTATGGTGCTCGGCACCCCCTCTTCCATGTCGCCGGAACAACTGCGTGGTAAAAAACTGGATGGAAGAACAGATTTGTATTCTCTGGGTGTGTTGATGTTCCAGCTTCTGACTGGACGTCTGCCGTATAAAGCAGATTCACTGACTCAGTTAATGTATAAGATTACTAAAGAACCACCGCCTGACCTTTTTGCCGTGCAGCCGGACTTGAAGGAAAATGGAGAATGTATAAAGGTGATTCTGGACAAGTTGTTACAGAAGGAGGCTGATGACCGATACCAGGATGGCAAGAAACTGGAGCGGGATTTGTTGGCATGCGCAAGAAAGATGGCAGGCAAAAAATAATGGCAAAACTTGTTATTGAAGCAAAATCAGATACTGGCTGTGTGCGTGAGCATAACGAGGACAATTTCGGTTTTGATGCCGAAATGGGGCTGGCAGTGCTGGCTGACGGTATGGGTGGGTACAAGGCTGGTGAAGTAGCCAGTGCGATAGCCATTACCTCATTGGTGCATTCTGTTATACAGATGAAGGGTGGCGAAGAAAAAATAGAGTTGCAGGGGAAGAAGTACGAAGAGTCTGCCATCCTCTACCGGGCGCTGCATCATGCAAATCAACAGGTTTATGATTCGGCACATGACGATCATGATTGCAGGGGCATGGGTACAACAGTCTCCGTTGCCTGGTTTCATGACGGCAAAGTGAGTATTGCACACATCGGTGATTCACGGATCTATCGCTATCGCGATTATCGCCTGGAATTATTGACTACCGATCATACCGTGGTTCAAGAATTGGTCGATCATGGTTTTTATACACAGGAAGAGGCCAGGGCTTCGGAGCAGAGAAATATCGTCACCCGTGCTTTGGGTATAGACCCGGTAGTTGAGGTCGACCTTTATGATTACGATGCGCACGCCGGAGACATTTATTTACTTTGCTCAGATGGGCTGACAGATATGGTCGATGATATGGACATCGCAAATATTATCCGTCGCTCGTCCACTGATCTGGAATACGGTACCGGAGAGCTGGTCAACAAGGCATTGTCGAATGGTGGTAAGGATAATGTAACGGTAATTATGGTAAGAGTGGATGATGGTCAGACTCGGGACCAGTCATGGGCGCAACGGCTGAACAAGATATTTACCGGGTGATAGCACTCCCTGGGCAGATCGATATAGCCTGGGATCTCATTTTGGAGTCGCTGAATGTGCCGCATTGATGAACTTGCTGTTCAGACTATCAGAGAAAAATCGAAGAACGAAGCAGGTAGCCGGCTAGCGGATAGCAAGATTGTATTGCGACTAGTTCATAGATTTCTTAAAGTAATGATCATGTTTGAATCATGATCCGAATCAAAGGCAGAGCAGGAAAAATAAATGGGCACATTGCATCTGGAAAATGAAGACAAAGAATTTAAATTAAATCAGAGCCGGATGGTTATCGGCAGACGGCGTGGTGTGGATATCGTGTTAAACGATCCGGCCGTCAGCGGCAGGCACATACTTATTATCAGCATACTCGATGATTCTTTTCTTGAGAACCTCAGTGATACCAATGGCACCTTTATTAATGGTACCCGTACTGAAAAAACAGTGTTGCAGGAAGGCGATGTAATAACAGTTGGCAATAGTAATCTGATCTACCACGCAGATCAAAATAGCCCGGGTGTAGATGAAGAAGATTTTGAGAAGACAATGATTCTGAAGCCAGGCAAGATTGCGCGCAACGTCGCAACAGAATCTCAGGCAAAGGCGATGCAGGATGCTGAGGATACCGCTGCCATCAAGGCCATAGAGCCTGAACCGGAGAGTCGGGTAGCTGTACTGAAGGTGCGCACAGGGCCGGCAGCAGGTAAAGAGGTTAAGGTTAATCGCGCGATGGTGACGCTGGGTCGCCCCGGTGTCCAGGTGGTGGTAGTCTCACGCCGCAAGAAAGGCTATTTTATCTCCTATATTTCCGGCGCTAGCGGCAGCGGGAATGCACCTGCCGTCAATGGCCAGGAGCTGAAGTCCCAATCTACGCCGCTGAATAATGGCGATTTAATTAGCCTTGCAGGCGTAGAGATCGAATTTGTGCTCTGATTTTCCCTTAAGGGCACCTCTATATATTCATGAAAAATCATCTTGAATCCAAAATCCACCATCTCTGCGTTAAGAATCTTCGCAATAGCTAGCTATTTCGTGTGTTTCTTGCCTTGATCTGGCAGCTTTTGAACCCAATCTGAATTCTCCTGAATATATAGAGGTGCCCTTAACAGGCTGATTTTCAGTAATCAGTCGGTGGGGTGTATAATGGCCGGTTCTTTTCTGAAAATGGTCAGTTATGCTATATCCTGAATCCTTCGATGTTATTGTAATTGGTGCCGGCCATGCCGGTACTGAAGCCGCACTCGCGGCTGCGCGTATGGATGCTCGTGTGCTGTTGCTGACGCATAATATAGAAACCATCGGCCAGATGTCATGCAACCCGGCAATAGGCGGCATCGGCAAGGGCCATCTGGTGAAGGAAATCGATGCGCTGGGCGGAGCCATGGCGCATGCTGCTGATCTGGCAGGCATTCAGTTTAGAATACTTAATTCCCGAAAGGGGCCGGCCGTGCGTGCCACCCGGGCACAGGCTGACAGAGTGCTGTATAAAGCGGCAATCCGGCAGATGGTTGAATCTCAGCCCGGTCTGTCAGTGTTTCAGCAGGAAGTGGTTGATCTAATCATTGATCAGGAAAGTGTGGTGGGTGTTGTGACGCGTATGGGGCTGTCATTTCGAGCCCCCAGTGTCGTGATCACCAGCGGCACTTTTCTCGGTGGCGTTATCCATATTGGGCAAATGAACCAGGCAGGTGGGCGTGCCGGAGATGCGCCATCGAATGCGCTGGCGAAACGCCTGCGTGAGTTGCCTTTCCGTATTGAACGTTTAAAAACAGGCACACCGCCGCGCATAGACCGTTCCAGCATTGATTTTTCTGTTATGCAGGAGCAGCCGGGTGATGAACCCACGCCCGTCTTTTCCTATATCGGCAACCGAAGCCAGCACCCGACTCAGGTTCCCTGTCATATCACATACACCAACAGCAGAACGCATGAACTAATTCGTGAAGGCCTGCATCGGTCGCCTCTGTATAGTGGTGATATTTCAGGCGTAGGGCCGCGTTATTGCCCCTCTATTGAAGACAAGGTGGTACGGTTTGCTGAACGCGACAGCCATCAGATTTTTGTCGAACCGGAAGGCCTGAAACTGAACGAAGTCTATCCCAATGGCATTTCGACCAGTCTGCCATTTGATATACAGTTGGCGCTGGTGCGTTCTATCAAAGGTTTCGAGCAGGCCTTTATAACTCGCCCGGGTTATGCCATCGAGTATGACTATCTGGATCCTCGTGATCTTTATCCGTGGCTGGAAACTAAATATATCGCCGGCCTGTTCTTTGCCGGACAGATAAACGGTACTACCGGTTATGAGGAGGCGGCTGCGCAGGGCCTGCTGGCAGGCATAAATGCTGTTCGCAGTATGCGTAAAGAGGAGCCGTGGTATCCGGCTCGTGATGAAGCCTACATCGGCGTGATGATTGATGACCTGGTCACCCGAGGGACCTCTGAACCTTATCGCATGTTTACTTCGCGTGCCGAGTATCGCCTGCTGCTGCGAGAGGATAATGCCGATTTACGACTGACAGAAAAAGGCCGCGAACTAGGGTTGGTGGATGATTATCGCTGGCAAAAATTCTGTACGAAACGGCAGGCTGTCATCGATGAGCAGGCCCGGCTGGCAGGCATTTGGCTGAGGCCGGAAACTACCAGGCCTGATGTTGTGGAAAAGGTATTAGGGCAGTCCCTGGTACATGAAACGAATCTGCTGGATTTGCTCAAGCGGCCGGAAATGGATTATCAGCGTCTGATGGAACTGCCCGCTGCGGGAAACCCTGTAGAGGATGAGGCTGTCAGTGCCCAGGTGGAGGTTCAGGCCAAGTATGCAGGCTATATCAGTCGCCAGCAGGCAGAAGTCGAGAAGCATCGGCGGCATGAAGAAATGCGCCTGCCGGCGGGTATCGAATACAACGAGGTCCATGGCCTGTCTACCGAAGTGAGTATGAAGCTGGATGAGCATAAGCCGGCCACACTGGGGCAGGCTTCGCGCATATCCGGCATTACACCGGCAGCCATTTCTATTTTACTGGTTCATCTAAAGAGCAGCTCGAATTATTCATGAACAGGCAGCTTGAGCACAATATCTACGTTGCTCATCTCAGCAATAGCAAGCTATTACGAGGTAGGTGGATGTACAGGTGCCGCGGTGTTGGGATGTCATTGCGCGGCCGTGCGACCAGCACCTTGCCTTGAACCATTTGTGGACCTCTTAATCGTTAAATAATATGAAACACTACACTAGGGCAGGAGATTTAAAAAATTTGCTGGCAGACGGCGTAGCAGAAATCGGGATTGAAGTTGATGATCAGCATAAGCGTTCCATGCTGGGCTATCTTTCTCTGCTAAAGCGCTGGAACAGGGTCTACAACCTGACGACGGTCAACAACGATAAAGATTTTGTCACACGGCATCTGCTGGACAGCTTGTCTGTAGTGCCGTATCTGAAAGGTAAGAAAATTATCGATATCGGTACAGGTGCCGGGCTGCCGGGTATTCCTGTTGCGCTTGCCTGTCCGGATTTAGAGGTAACATTACTGGATAGTAATGCCAAACGTTGTCGCTTTCTGCGACAGGTGCAGGCACAATTAAAACTGCAAAATATAAAGATTGTACAGCAGCGTGCAGAGAAATTTCATCCTGATGAGAAATTTGATAGTCTGCTCAGCCGCGCATTTAGCCGCTTATCGTCATATATCGCCTGTTCAGGGCATTTGCTTGAAGATGACGGACGGCTGCTTGCTATGAAAGGACAATGGCCAGGTGAAGAGTCAGAGACAATAGCAGCAGGCTTCAGGATTGAAAATGTAATTAAATTAAATGTACCGGGTCTAGCAGAGCAGCGGCATCTGGTTATCTGTAAAAGAACACATGAATGAAATGGCTAAAGTCTTATCTATAACAAATCAGAAAGGTGGCGTAGGAAAAACCACAACGGCGATCAATATGGCGGCATCACTTGCACGTATGAAGCAAAAGATACTGCTGGTAGACCTGGATCCGCAGGGTAACGCCTCTGTCGGCAGCGGCGTTGACCGAGATGGTCAGAAGGCGACAGTGTACGAGGTGCTAATGCACTCTGCTCCGGTACAGGATGCAATCGTTGCAACAAGCTCTGGTTTTGATGTGATTGCATCTAATCGCGAGCTTTCAGGTGCATTAATCGAGCTGGTGGATGAGGAGCACAGAGAGTTCCGAATGCGAGAAGCTCTGCAATCTATCCGTGAGGAGTATGATTTCATCCTGGTAGACTGCCCACCTTCGCTGGATTTGCTGACAGTAAATGCATTAGTGGCTTCAGATGCCGTGCTTATCCCGATGCAGTGCGAATATTTTGCGCTGGAAGGTCTGACTGAACTGGTCAATACAGTACGCAAAATAAGGGCCGCTTTTAATCCCGACTTAACTATAGAGGGGTTGCTGAGAACCATGTTTGACCGACGGAATACACTGTCAAGAGAGGTGTCGTCACAACTGGAACAGCATTTTGGCGACAAGGTATACCATACAATTATTCCACGCAATATCCGGCTGGCGGAAGCGCCAAGTTATGGCAAGCCTGTGCTTGAATATGATAAACGATCCAAAGGCGCGCTGGCTTACCTGGCACTGGCGGGTGAGGTGATAGGAAGGGAATCAAATTAATGAATACAAAAAAAAGTAGATTGGGTCGTGGTCTGGATGCACTGTTAGGTGATACCGGCGCTTCAGTAGACGAAGTTTCGCCCGATAAATTACAGCAGCTGCCGGTAGAGATACTGCAGCGTGGCCAGTTTCAACCGCGCCGGCAGCTGGACCAGGATGCGCTGGATGAACTCGCTAGCTCGATAGCCAGGCAGGGCGTATTGCAGCCTATAGTCGCGCGCAAGCTGGCCAGCGGTGATTATGAAATTATCGCCGGTGAGCGTCGCTGGCGGGCGGCACAGCAGGCTGGTCTTGATCGCGTGCCGGTGGTGGTGCGAGTGCTGTCTGATGAAGATGCTATGGTTATCGGGCTGATTGAGAACTTGCAGCGCGAAGACCTGAATCCGATTGAAGAGGCCAGGGGCATGCAGCGTCTGATAGAGGAATTCACCATGACTCACCAGCAGGTAGCGGACAGCGTCAGTCGTTCTCGTGCTGCAGTGAGTAACCTGTTGCGCCTGCTTTCTCTGCAATCCGAGGTCAGTTCTCTGCTGGAGCAGGGGCAACTGGATATGGGGCATGCCCGCGCGCTGCTTTCTCTGGAACAGGGTATGCAGCACAAAGCAGCCCTGCAGATTGTTAAAAGCGGCATGAGTGTTCGACAGGCCGAGCAGCTGGTTCGCCGATTGCAGGAAGATCGCAACAACCCGGCCAGTAAAACGAAGGAAAAAGACCCGGATGTCAGGCATCTGGAGGAGTCGCTGTCAGAGAAGCTGGGGACGCATGTGGAAATCAGGCTTGGCACCCGGGGCAAGGGAAAGCTGGTCATCGACTTTCACGGAAATGATGTACTGCAGGGTATCCTCGACAAGATACATTGATGCGCTGCAGGGTGTGTACGCCTCAGTGTCTTTATCGAGCAATCTGATGTTGACCCAAAAGGAGCTTATCACTATACTACGCGCCTTTCGGCAAGGGCTGTTTATGGCGGTAGATAGCCGTGTCACAGCTGGCCTGAACGGAATTTAGGCGATGAGCGGCTTGCAGCAAAAGCCATTCGGCATTATTGGCTGGCAGGCGGCCCTGGCATTGATATCATCTGCTGTATTGTTACCCGTATTTGGTCTGGTAGCAGCGTATTCAGCACTAGCTGGTGGCATGATTTCAGTAGTTGCAAATGCCTTTTTCGCGTTAAGGCTTTTCAGTAATAAAGGTAGCTGGCAGGTAAATCAGCTTGCTGCAGTCACCTACCGCGGTGTGATAGGTAAATTATTCTTGACCGTAGCACTGTTTTTGCTTGCAGTGGTGTTATTGAAGCCATTGAACGCAGCGGCATTATTTGCCATGTATTTGTGGATACAGATCTCGCCCGCATTGATTGCAGGTGTGATGAATAAAAAATAATTTGGTTTATAATCAGGTTTGCTCATAATCAGTTTTATTTAAGTTTAAGGGTTAGTATGGCAGGCGATACATTAACGTCTTCTGAATATATCAAGCATCATCTGACGAATCTGACCTATGGTCAGCATGCGGATGGCAGTTGGGGGCTGGCGCACACTGCGCAGGAAGCTAAAGAGATGGGCTTCTGGGCCTTTCATGTTGATACACTGGGTTTTTCCATTCTGCTGGGTGTCTTATTTCTATTTTTCTTTAGCAAGGCCGCCAAATATGCAACTTCCGGTGTGCCGGGCAGTTTGCAGAACTTTGTCGAGTGGGTCATTGAATTTATTGACGATAATGTCAAAAGCTCATTTACCGGCAAGAACAATTTTGTCGGTGCACTGGGCCTGACTGTATTTGTCTGGATTCTGCTGATGAACGCCATGGATCTGATCCCTGTCGATTTTCTGCCCTATATAGCCAGTTTGATGGGCGTGCACTTTCTCAAAGTGGTGCCGACTACTGACCCCAATGCCACTATGGGCATGGCGCTGTCTGTCTTCGGTCTGACACTTTTTTACAGTTTTAAAATCAAGAAACCGAGTGGTTTTTTTGCGGAACTGGCATTTCACCCGTTTCCAAAGTATCTGTTTCCGGTCAACCTGCTGCTGGAAGGCGTCAGCCTGATTGCCAAACCCATATCGCTGGGCTTGCGGCTATTTGGTAACATGTACGCCGGTGAAATGATCTTTATCCTGATTGCCCTGCTGCCCTGGTATGTACAGTGGACTCTGTCTCTGCCGTGGGCAATATTCCACATCCTGATCGTGGTGCTGCAGGCATTTATTTTCATGGTGTTGACCATTGTTTATATGGATATGGCCTACACTGTGGATGAACATTAATTAGTATTACAACCCATAATTCAACTCATAGAGAGAAATACAATGGAAGAAGCCAAAGCACTGTTATTTATCGCAGGCGCAATTTTGATGGGCCTTGGAGCCCTGGGTGCCGCTATCGGTATTGGATCACTCGGTGGCAAATACCTCGAGGGTGCTGCACGTCAGCCTGAACTGATACCATTACTTCGTACCCAGTTTTTCATCGTAATGGGCCTGGTCGACGCGGTGCCTATGATCGCTGTTGGTATCGCCTTCTACATCCTGTTTGCCGTCGCTTAAGCGGTGCCTGGCATTAAACCCGAAAACCTGGAGATGCTGTCGTGAATATTAATGCGACATTACTGGGGCAGGCCATTGCCTTTGCGCTGTTCGTTATCTTCTGCCAGAAATATGTCTGGCCGCCTATCGTTGGTGCTTTGCGTGAGCGGCAGAAAAATATCGCAGACGGTCTGGCCGCAGCGTCGCGCGCAGAAGGTGATCTGGAACTGGCAAAAAAGAATGCTGCTGCCAAGATAAAGGAAGCGAAAGATCAGGCATCAGAACTGCTGACGCAGGCCAGTAAGCGTGCAGGCGGTATTGTTGATGAAGCGAAGGAACAGGCCAATGAAGAGCGGGCAAGGATACTTGCCAGTGCACAGGCTGAGATAGAGCAGGAATCAAATCGTGCGCGTGAGGAATTACGTGCATCTGTTGCCAGCCTGGCAATAGAAGGTGCCAGCGCTATCCTGAAAAAAGAAATCGATGAGAAGGCCCACGCCGCTCTCCTTGATGATCTGGCCCAGCAACTCTAATGGCCGAACGTACTACATTAGCCAGGCCCTATGCCGAAGCCGTATTCAGGCTGGCCAGCGAAGCTTCATCGCTGCAGCGTTGGAGTGATGTACTGGCTTATTATGCCATTGCGGTAGCAGATAAAGATCTGGCCTTTGCGCTGGGCGATCCGCGTATGTCAGGTGATCAGATTGATGCCTTGCTGGTATCTCTGCTGGACGATATAAGCGGGCAGGAGCAGGCATTGCTCAGTATGCTGAGGGAAAATGGGAAACTTCAGTTGTTACCTGAAATTTCCACATTATTTAATGAACTGCAAGCCAGTGCAGAAGGCACCATTGAGGCCAGCGTTGTCTCCGCATTTGCAATGGACGATGCACAGATCAGCATACTGGCAAAGATGTTGAAAAAAGAACTTGATCGCGATGTCAAAATTAAGACATCTGTTGATCCATCCATTATTGGTGGTGTGATTATACGTGCAGGCGACACAGTCATTGATGGCTCTGTCGCAGGCAGTTTGAAAAATCTCACTTCATACCTAACACGTTAACGGGAAACTCATCATGCAGCTTAATCCATCTGAAATTTCAGAGCTGATCAAGAAGAGACTGGAAAATTTTGATAGCAAAGTCGAGGCGCGTACCGAAGGGACTATCGTCAGTGTGACTGACGGTATTGTCAGAGTTCACGGGCTGAGTGATGTAATGCTTGGTGAAATGCTGGAGTTTCCAGGTGACGTTATTGGCCTGGCGATGAACCTGGAACGGGATTCGGTCGGTGCTGTCATCATGGGTGCTTATGAGCATCTTAAAGAAGGCGACAGCGTAAAATGTACCGGCCGTATTCTTGAAGTACCGGTCGGTGAATCACTGATTGGCCGTGTTGTCGATACTCTGGGTAATCCGATAGATGGCAAAGGCGAAATCAAGGCCGAAGGTTTTGAGCCTCTGGAGAAAGTCGCACCGGGTGTTATCACACGACAATCTGTTAATCAGCCAGTACAGACCGGGCTTAAATCTGTTGACTCCATGGTGCCAATTGGCCGTGGTCAGCGTGAACTGATTATTGGTGACCGCCAGACAGGTAAAACGGCGGTGGCCATCGATGCCATTATCAACCAGAAAGGTACAGGCATAATCTGTATCTATGTAGCTATTGGACAAAAGGCCTCTTCTGTTTCAAGTGTCGTACGCAAACTGGAAGAATTCGGTGCAATGGAGCACACCATCGTTGTCAATGCCGGTGCCTCAGAATCTGCTGCCATGCAGTTTCTTGCGCCGTATGCCGGTTGCACCATGGGTGAATATTTCCGTGATAAGGGTGAAGACGCCCTGATCGTTTATGATGACCTGACCAAGCAGGCCTGGGCATATCGCCAGGTTTCATTGCTGCTGCGTCGTCCTCCAGGTCGTGAAGCCTATCCTGGCGACGTGTTTTATCTGCACTCGCGTTTGCTGGAAAGAGCATCACGCCTGAATGCTGAGTATGTAGAAGAGCTGACTGGCGGTAAGGTAAAAGGTAAGACTGGATCCTTGACCGCGCTGCCGATCATCGAAACCCAGGCCGGTGACGTTTCAGCATTCGTGCCAACCAATGTTATTTCGATTACAGATGGCCAGATTTTCCTCGAGACTGACCTCTTTAATGCAGGTATCCGACCTGCTATCAATGCCGGTCTCTCAGTCTCTCGTGTAGGCGGCGCCGCACAGCAGACTATAATCAAAAAGCTGGGTGGTGGCGTACGTCTGGCACTGGCCCAGTATCGTGAACTGGCGGCTTTTGCCCAGTTTGCCTCAGATCTTGATGAAGCCACGCAAAATCAGATTGCTCTCGGCCAGCGTATTACTGAATTGATGAAACAGCCGCAGTATTCACCTCTGACCATTGCCGATCTCGCGTCCTCATTGTTTGCGGCGAATGAAGGCTACCTGAACGATATCGAGCCTGCCAAGGTGCGTGATTTTGAGGATGCCCTGCATGCCTATATGCATGCCAATCAGTCTGAGTTGCTGACGACGATCAATGACACGGGTGATTACAATGACGACATCGAAAGCCGTCTGCGCGCAGCGCTGGATGACTTTAAGGCCAACCATACCTGGTAATCTGAAATGGCTGTCGGTAAGCAAATTAAAACGCAGATAAAGAGTCTGCAGAGCACGCAAAAAATTACTCGTGCGATGGAGATGGTTGCAGCGAGTAAAATGCGCAAGGCGCAGGAACGGATGCATGCGGCGCGTCCCTATGCAGAAAAGATTAGAGATGTGGCTGGCCATTTGCATCTTGCCAACCCTGAATACCGCCACCCGTTTCTGGTAGAACGTGATGAAGTAAAACGGGTCGGTTATATTATTATTTCATCCGATCGTGGTCTTTGCGGCGGCCTCAACACAAACATGCTTAAAGCGGCGGTTGCCGATATGAAAGAATGGCATGATAAAGGTGTTGAAGTCGATTTTTGCAGCATCGGCAGCAAAGCACAGGGTTTCATGAAGCGCTTTGGCTTCAAAATGGTCTCCAGTGCTTCGCACCTGGGTGATGCACCACAGATTAGCCAGCTGATCGGTGTAGTCAAAGTGATGCTTGATGACTTTGTTGATGGAAAGCTTGACCGCCTGATGCTGGTGTATAACAAGTTTGTAAACACCATGACCCAGGAGCCGGTGGTAACTCAATTGCTTCCTCTGAAAGCAGATGAGGCTGATGGCTATGAACATCACTGGGATTATATCTACGAGCCTGAAGCTAAACCTGTACTGGATGCCCTGTTGACTCGTTTCATAGAAGCACAGGTTTATCAGGGGGTGGTTGAAAATATTGCCTGCGAACAATCAGCAAGAATGGTTTCCATGAAGGCGGCTTCCGATAATGCCGGTGACATGATTGATGATCTTGAGCTTATCTATAACAAGGCCCGCCAGGCTGCCATTACACAGGAACTGTCTGAGATTGTAAGTGGTGCAGCGGCGCTGGAGTAAGCTGCATCGGAAAAATATTTTGTTTTGTGTTTGATAACATTGATAGTAAGTAGTCTAATTTTGAGGAACCGGTAAATGAGTTCTGGAAAAGTAGTACAAATAATTGGCGCAGTAGTCGACGTAGAGTTTCCTGCTGATTCGATCCCCCAGGTCTACAATGCTCTTGTCGTTGACGAGACCGGACTGACGCTGGAGGTTCAACAGCAGATTGGTGACGGCGTTGTACGCTGTATTGCCATGGGCAGCTCTGATGGCCTGCGTCGTCATTTGCCGGTAACTGATACAGGCGCTGCCATTTCAGTGCCTGTCGGTACAGCTACGCTAGGACGCATCATGGATGTCCTGGGTAATCCAATCGATGAAAAAGGTGAAGTTGCTTCTGAAACTTCAATGCCAATTCATCGTGAGCCACCTAGCTATGCGGAGCAGGCAGCCAGTGATGAACTGCTGGAAACGGGCATCAAGGTAATCGACCTGATCTGCCCGTTTGCAAAAGGCGGCAAGGTTGGCCTGTTCGGTGGTGCCGGTGTAGGTAAAACCGTAAACATGATGGAACTAATCCGTAATATTGCTATCGAGCATAGCGGTTATTCAGTGTTTGCCGGTGTCGGTGAGCGTACCCGTGAAGGCAATGACTTCTATCATGAAATGAAAGAGTCAAATGTACTCGATAAAGTGGCGCTGGTTTATGGTCAGATGAATGAACCACCGGGCAACCGCCTGCGTGTGGCATTGACGGGTTTGACCATTGCGGAGAACTTCCGTGATGAAGGGCGCGATGTCCTGCTGTTCATCGACAATATCTATCGTTATACACTGGCGGGTACCGAAGTTTCTGCGTTGCTGGGCCGTATGCCGTCTGCGGTAGGCTATCAGCCGACGCTGGCTGAAGAAATGGGTCGTTTGCAGGAACGTATTACATCAACCAAGACCGGTTCTATTACGTCCATTCAGGCCGTATACGTGCCAGCTGATGATTTGACCGATCCCTCACCCGCCACGACATTCTCACATCTGGACGCGACCGTAGTACTGTCACGTCAGGTTGCAGAGTTAGGTATTTATCCTGCTGTGGATCCGCTGGATTCCACCTCGCGTCAGCTTGACCCGAATATCATTGGTGAAGAACACTATCAGGTTGCCCGTGATGTACAGTCAACATTGCAGCGTTACAAAGAGCTGCAGGATATTATTGCGATTCTGGGTATGGATGAGTTGTCAGAAGAAGACAAACTGGCCGTATCCCGTGCCAGAAAAATACAGAGATTCCTGTCTCAGCCATTCTTCGTAGCTGAAGTCTTTACCGGCACCGAAGGCAAATATGTATCGTTGAAAGATACCATTAAAGGTTTCCGTGCCATCGTCGATGGTGAATATGACAGTCTTCCCGAGCAGGCCTTCTACATGGTGGGTACCATTGACGAAGCTGTTGAACGGGCTAAAACCCTGTAGCTTGACTGAGGAAACAGGCAATGGCCATGACTATGCATCTCAATATCGTTAGTGCTGAAGAGGAAATCTTCTCCGGCACAGTGGAAGCCATTTTTGTTCCACTGTTCAGTGGTGAAGTCGGCATCTATCCACGTCATACCCCGCTGATAGGTGAGATCAAACCCGGTGAGATCATTGTTCGTTCTGACGAAGGTGAGAATGAACAGCACTTTTTTGTATCTGGCGGTATCCTTGAAGTACAGCCACATGTCGTCACCGTGCTTAGCGATACCGCACTTCGAGCAAAGGATCTGGATGAATCTGTTGCACTGGAAGCCAAGCGCCAGGCAGAAGAGGCAATGAAAGATCAGAAAGCCGACATGGATTTTGCCCTGGCACAGGCTGAACTGGCAGAGGCTGTTGCACAGTTGAATATGATTCGTAAGCTGCGTGAAAAAAAGTAAACCGGTAACGCCGTTGTTTCAGTGATTTTTTGTGCTTGCGTACGGCTGACTTTTCCTTTTGGATTACATATCTTGAATTGATTTGTGCTTTTCGCCCTTCATGGGCGAGTGACTTTTCTTTGCTTGCCCAAATAAACACACCAAAAGAATACCAAAACCCCCCCCGCATATTTGCCCTTCGGGTTCCCTGCGATGCTCGAATGAGCTGAGGTACCGGTGTGAACTCGGGCTACGCCCTCAGACAGGCACACCCCGAAACCCCAGCCCATTCTGCACTTCTCGGCAGGCCTGAACGGGATGGGAAGGTCAACACCAGAAATCAAAACCAGAAGTCAAAACCAGCCAATACCCAACGGACTGTTGTTTTGACCTGGCTTTTGATTTTCCATCCCCTTTTGGGTTGTCGAGCACTGGAAGGCTGAACCGGAATAGCGCGGTGCCTGTCTGAGGGCGTAGCCCGAGTTCACCGTGCCCGGTTCAGGCTGAAGCGCACAGAGCAGCCGCAGGCCCAACCCTTCCGGGCGATTTTTCTTTGGTTCTGTATGAATAATTCAAAAG
Source organism: Pseudomonadota bacterium (assembly GCA_034659075.1). Lineage (GTDB taxonomy): Bacteria > Pseudomonadota > Gammaproteobacteria > BMS3Bbin11 > BMS3Bbin11 > BMS3Bbin11. Next base: position 106 of record JAYEGM010000082.1, on the reverse strand, counting down.
ACTAAATCCGCAGGGAGCGGATTTGAACAGTCGAAGACTGGCCCGAAGGGTGAAGGCCATGGATGGCCTGAATAAATGAACTCGTCCATGAAGGACGAAAAACTCA
>JAYEGM010000081.1:0-15464 GCA_034659075.1 Pseudomonadota bacterium | reverse complement strand
AGCCATCTTCAGCGGGATCCAGCAGGCCATGTCTGATCAGGAAGTCGATAATGACCAGGTTGCAGTTGAGCTTGAAATCATCAGTATCACGAATGATTGCCATAACTTTATTCGCTGGCATTAACTCGAAGGATTCAACTTCTCCATCTGTGCAGACTGGCATGAAACCATCGGGCAGTTCAATGTCGTAGCAGTACAGGGTATCGGGTTTTATGCCGTTTGCTGATTCTGCAATATAACTGACAGTGCCTGTTGCTATGGCTTTGCGAGCAAGAGACTCAGCCATGCCGGCTTCTTCTCCACATTCTTTTATTAAATTTTCTTCAAGGCTGATATGCCAGGGAAGACCGCCGGCTACCATATTGTCCAGCTTGCCCGGGGCTATGTACCTGTCTCTTGCCCGGCGTGCTATCCACAGGTGAATGCCATCATTTTTTCGAACGTAGCCGTTTAAATGCTGACCGAAGCTACGCAGGCCGAAGTAGGGTACAGCGGACCTGTCGATCGTCATGACTGCCCGGCTTCGATCCCCCGCTGTTACCGGGTAAGGCTCATCCAGGTAGCTACGGATTACATTTTTTTGTATCAGCTTACGGATGACCTGATCTACCGCCTCACTGCGAGTTTTGAAATTCAGGATTTCAGCAAGTCGTAGTGAATCATTGTTCAGGATAAAGACATCCGGCCAGGCTGACAGCTGCCTGGCGAAGTCGGGTTTTAGCCAGCCTGTTTGCTGTTCCTCAACTTTGAATGGGATGTAATCTGTGGTGCTGGCTGTATTGCAGGCATTTACTTTCTGGATGAATTGTATGTAGGACATAGGGTGCTCAATCAGTAGAAGACTCATTTTGTCCTGGCTCGTCGGGCCTGTCATCTTTAATAAGTTTTGTGTCTGTCTTTTCCCCTCGTATGTGAACATCGCGCTGCGGGAAGGGAATCTCGATACCGTTTTCGCGGAATGCGGCATCGATGGCAAAGTTAAGGTCACTTAAAACGCTGACTCTTTTCTTGATATCCTTGATAAAGAAACGCAGTTCAAAATTCAGAGAGCTATCACCGAATGACAGGAACATTACCTGTGGGTCAGAAATAGTGTAACTCTTATTGATGGTATCCGAGTGTTTGGTTGCAGCTTTCAATAATATCTCTTTTACCATTGCAGTATCGCTGCCATAGGCGACGCCGATGGGTACGCGCACCCGGCCATGTCTCTGTTTCAGTTCCCAGTTTATCAAGGTGCCGGAGATGAGTTCTGCGTTAGGGATGATAATGTCAGCACCATCAAAGCTCTGGATTTGTGTTGAGCGGATGCTGATTTTTTTTACCGTTCCTTCGGAGCCGCCTGCTACGATCCAGTCCCCGGTTTTTATCGGTCTCTCGAACAGTAAAATCAGGCCGGAAACAAAATTATTGACCACATTCTGCAGCCCGAAACCAATGCCTACGGACAGTGCGCCGGCAATAATAGCCAGTTTGGAAAAATCCATGCCGACGACGGCCAGCGAGATGATGATGACCAGAGTAATACCAAGATAATTGCTGATTGTTGAAATCGACTCGCGTGCGCCTCGTTCAATACCCACCTTGGCCAGAAATTTCTTTGAAAAGCTCTTTTGAAACCAGCCATTGAGAGAAAGCAGCACGATAAGGACGACGATAGCCTCGAAGATTTTGACTGGTACAATCTTAAATGAAGCAATAGTAAACCCCTGCATAAATGTTGAGGTAAACATCCTGATATCTAATATGGGCACGCCCCAAATATAAAGCAGTGAAACAATGAACAGTAACCAGAGTGCGCCGATAGCCACTATTCTTACCCAGATAAAGCCATGGATGACTTCGTTATCTTTGACGCCAACAGACCGCCTGAGTCGACGCTGCCAGTTTGATTCCCCGGTGTTTAATTCCTCAAGGAAATTTTTCAATAGAGAGGAAAAAAGCTGAAAAAGTGTGTATGCAACAAGGCTGCCGATTACTCCCCTGATTATGTAACCAGCGAGGTTCCTGTAACCGGTAAGTTCTGCGATTAAGGCCGCTATCAGTACCATGCTGGTCAGAACCCGGGCCTGGGTAGACAGGCCCACGCCTTTAATATTATGTGTTAGCCACAACACCCAGATAACATTTAGCACAAGGATCAGCGCAAGAAATGCCCTGGCCAGGAAAAAAGTTTCTTCCGCCAGGCTGTGGGTCAGTATGCCCTGAAACAACAGGTTGCCCAGGTAGATGACTATGGCAAGTATGGCCAGGCGAAAGCGGAGTGAGTTAAGAACTTTCTTATCAATATCCTCTCTCAGTCCCAGAGCAGGCAGCGCGATAAAGGTGAAATAAATCAGTGCAAAGGCAAGAATAAGCAGTGGCAGATCGTAAGTGATAATCGTGATCAAGGGCGTCGGCTGAAGATCATAGGTCTCGATAGCTATAAAGATGGCGATACTGGTACTGATCAGTACAGGCAGTACATAGCGACGTATCGTCATCAGTAATGCGGCTACAAAGCGGGTGCCAGTATCAGTTTCATCAAGGTGTTGCTGTTGCCAGCGAATAAGGCTTTTGCTGTCCCAACGGGAAAGCAAGGACCTTATATACCTGGCAATGGCCGTAACAATGATCAGGATGCTTAATAACATGATCCACTGGCTGCTGTTAAGTACGTTCACACCACTGGATGATCCCAGTAACTTTGCCACTCGTGTTTCAGTCAAATCGGGAACAGATCTTATTGTATGAAATACGGTGAGTATGCTGTCGCCGCGGTCGAAAGACTTCCTTTCCAGGTTTTTTTTGCGAAACTGGCTTATATTTTTAATCGCCGTTTCGCTGCGAACCAGTATGGCTTTGCAGCTAGATTGCCTGTTCTCAAGATCAGTTTTTTCTACCGTCAGTGAGTCACGGGTGAAAGCGACATCCGAAGGTTCTCCATCTGCCGCTTCACCCAGTTTTTCAAGGTGTTTCCCAAGGTCTGTAAGCTTATCGGTGGTAGTCGTAATACATTTGTCTGCCAGAGCAGTATAGTCGGGCAGTTTTTTCAGGTATTCATCAAGATGGGACAGCAGGGATCGTTTGTCCTCTATGACGGCCTCAATCTTGTATAACAGGGTGCTGATTTCATCAGTGCTGAATTCTTCTTCTGAGTCCCCCGCCAGGCAAACGTTCACTGGCATCATTAGAGTGATAACAAAAAGGGCAAAGAGAGCTTTTATTATAGTTTTCATGGGATTTACTAACATTTAAGGGCATCGTGTGCCATACGGTCTTTCCGCTCATTATCCATGCGCGGCCATTCAATAGCTATACGTGTTTGCTTGATATAAACGTAAAACAGGGGCAGGTTAACGCAATCAATTGTAGGCTGTAAACCTGAAAAACAGGTACTATGTTATTTATGGCTGGAATGGTTATAGAATACTTTCTCAGGCAGGTACATTGCACACACGATAGGTAGCATGTTGACTAGAAATAACAAACAGACTAACAGTACTAAAATGGTTCTGGCGGCTACAGCAGGCTTTTTTGTCCTGCTGCTGACCGCCTGCGCAACGCCACTAATGCCGCATGATGAGCCGGCAAGTTTTGCTATGCCGGTAGCGACTAATAATGCGTCATGGGACCCGCTGCTCAGTAACCTGCCTGACGAGGGAGCTGATCGGCAAGGGGTTTCCTGGTTTTCAATCCTGAATACCGGCCAGGAATCGCTCTACCGAAGACTTGCACAGATAGATACCGCGACGCAGTCTATAGATGGCCAGTATTTCCTGTGGCTGGAAGATGCTGTTGGCTCCCTGCTGTTCGAGCGTCTGTTGATGGCCGCTGAGCGTGGCGTGCGGGTCCGGTTACTACTCGATGACAGTTTTCTCGCTGGTGAAGACTCGGTCCTGCTGGCAATGGACGAACATCCAAATATTAGCGTACGTATTTATAACCCGTTTGTTGTGCGTCAGGACAGTATGACGAAACGCTATATCGAGAATCTGAATGCGTTTTCCCGCACTAACCATCGCATGCACAACAAGCTGATGGTCGCTGATTCGACAACGGCAATAGTCGGTGGCAGAAATATCGCTGATGAATACTTTGGTTTTGGAAAAGAACTGAATTTCAGGGATTTTGATGTTGTCACCACGGGTGATGCTGTACCCGAGTTAAGTAAAGGTTTTGATGTGTTCTGGAACTCCGGCTGGGCATTTCCGGTGCCCGAAGTGGACCACAAATATATACATAGAGACAGGCAGGGTACAGATTTCCAGCTTCTTCGAACTGATTTACGCAACAGGGCCGCAGAACTTGATCAGTGGCAGTCATCAGTCCGTGCCCATCCCCAAAACTGGCCTGCTGACTGGCAGACACTTGCTCCGACAATGACCGCCGGCAAGGCTCATCTGATACAGGATAAACCACATTTCGAAACGCAGGCACCTGCACAGCTTGCAAGCAGGATCCACCAGGAAACGCTCAATACCAATGAGGAGGTTATTGCTGTTACGGCCTACCTGGTGGCAACCGAAGGAATGCTGGAAACCATACGCCAACAGAGCGAAAAAGGGGTCGGTTTCAGGTTCCTGACAAATTCCCTTGCTTCAAACAACCATGTTGCCGCGCATACAGCCTATAGACATCATCGTCGAGCACTCTTGCAGGCAGGAGCCGGGCTGCATGAAGTACGCCCTGATGGTACTGATCGTGCCCTTTATGAAGTACCGGGCTATCGTGCAGAACAATTTGGTCTGCATGGAAAAATTCTGATACTGGACAATGACAGGGTGTTCATTGGCACACCCAACCTCGACCCGCGTTCTTTTTACCTGAATACGGAAATGGGCTTGTTGATTGAAAGCCCGGAGTTGAATGCACAGGTGCGCAAGGCAGTGCAGCCGAATTTCTCTATGAGCAATAGCTGGCGTGTACAATTGAGCGATGAAGGTAGTCTCAGCTGGCATTCCGATGACGGTACATTAAAACGTCAACCTGCTGGCGGCTTCGGCCGCAGGATAAAAGATTTTTTCATCGGGCTTTTTCCCATAGACTCGGAAATGTGAATGTATAAATACTGGCCTGAAAACCAAAGATATTTCACCACCGAGGTCACTGAGGTCACAGAGGTTTTATATCAAACAGATGTTTTTTCTCTGTGACCTCCGTGTCCTCTGTGGTAAAAAGATTTTGAACTTGAAAACTGAAAACTGGAACTTCAATGCATATAGGAACACCTCTTTCACCCGGCGCCACAAAGGTCATGCTGCTGGGCAGCGGCGAGTTAGGCAAGGAAGTCATTATTTCACTGCAGCGTCTTGGTGTGGAGGTGATTGCTGTTGATCGCTACGCCAATGCTCCGGGTCACCAGTTGGCGCATCGCGCCCATGTCATCAATATGGCGGATGCTAAAGCCCTGCGTGCGCTGGTCGAACAGGAAAAACCGGATTACATTATCCCTGAGATAGAAGCGATTGCGACCGATGAGCTGGCTGCGATCGAAGTTGCAGGTCTTTGTACGGTGATTCCAACCGCCCGGGCAACTCAGCTTACGATGAACCGGGAAGGGATACGGCGCCTGGCAGCCGAAGAACTGGGCCTCGCTACTTCGAGATTTGCCTTCGCAGAATCTCTGTCAGAACTGACGGATGCTATAGAAGAGACCACTGGTTTTCCCTGTATCGTCAAACCAGTGATGTCCTCATCCGGCAAAGGCCAGTCGCTGATCAATGGCCCACAGGATATACAGCAGGCATGGGATTACGCACTTTCCGGCGGCCGGGTGGAAACCAGCCGGATAATTGTCGAAGAAAAAATCGAATTCGATTATGAAATTACTTTGCTGACAGTACGCGCATTGAATGCAGCAGGTGAAACAGAAACAGTATTTTGCGAACCCATAGGGCATATCCAGAAAAACGGCGACTATGTTGAAAGCTGGCAGCCCCAGGTCATGAGTGAGAGTGCTCTTGTACGTGCTCAGGACATGGCCCGAGCGGTCACTGATAGCCTCGGTGGCCGTGGCCTTTTTGGTGTTGAATTGTTTATCCGGGGCAATGATGTATTTTTCAGTGAAGTCAGCCCGCGCCCGCATGATACAGGTATGGTGACCATGGCAAGCCAGGTGCAGAATGAATTTGAACTGCATGCCCGGGCAATACTCGGGCTGCCTGTCTCAACTGTTTTGCGAACTCCGGCGGCCAGCGCAGTAATCTATGGCAGTATGGATGAAAAGGGCATAGCCTTTGAAAATATTGAAAATGCGCTTGCAGTATCGCAATCGGATATTCGACTGTTTGGCAAACCGGAGTCTTTCACACGTCGTCGTATGGGAGTGGCGCTTGCCTATGCCGATAATGTAGATGCAGCACGAGAAAATGCGAAGAAAACTGCTGCCCTGGTCAGACCGGTCAAGGTATGACTGCAGATATCATGATCTCATACGCTGTCGTCATTCCTGCCTATAATGAAGCCGCTACCATACGCGTTGTGGCTGAAGGTGCACTGCAACAATGTGAACAGGTCATAGTTGTTGATGACGGCTCTGTGGATGAAACCGTTGCTGAATTGCAATCTCTGCCTTTAACCCTTTTGCAGAATAAAAAAAACATGGGCAAAGCTGCTTCACTGTGGCGGGGCATGCAGGAGGCACTGGCAAACGGTGTCGATGGAGTCATCACACTGGATGGCGACTGCCAGCATCGGCCTGAGGATATTCCCAGGCTAATTCAGTTAGCCAGCGAAAACCCCGACACTATTATTATCGGCTCCAGGCTGCATGATCGCGAAGCCATACCCGTATCCCGCTATCGCGCCAACCGCTTTGCCAACTTCTGGATCGCCTGGGCATCAGGCTTCCCGATTGAAGATTCACAGTCAGGTTTTCGCTTTTATCCTGCAAGCCTGTTGAGAAGTATCAATCTGGATACGGGTCCTGACAAAAGTTTTGTTTTTGAAAGCGAAATACTGATAGAAGCCGGAGCAAGGGGAATCAGAACTAAAGCGGTGCAGATACCGGCCATCTATAGTAAAGCTATGCGGCCAAGTCATTTTCAGTCAGTAAAAGACATTATGCGTATTACGAAGATGGTGGCTGGCCGCCTGTTTCGTAAGGGCATGAACCTGCCCGGCTTCTATAGAGTCATTATTACGAAAGAGCAATGAAAGAACTGAGAAGTAGAGGCTTTGATGGCGATGCCAGATTTACCTTTTTGCTTTCACTACTGAGCGGTTTGGCGACATTCGGCCTGAGCCATGTATATATTTTTTTACGTGTCAGAAAACGTGCAGCAACTTGCCAGCACACTACTGAAAATGTCACTGCTATTGCCGTTCCCGGGCATCAGCTTGAAAATGGAAAAATTTCAGCAGACTATCAGTTAAGGCTGGAGCGTGCAGCAATCCTTTATCGTGAATCAGATGATGCTGTCATCAGGATAATTGGCGGGCGTCCTCACCAGGGAATCAGTGAAGCTGAGGCAGGATATCAATATCTGATTGAGCAGGGCATACCTGACCAGGCTATTTCAATGGAAGATATATCCACAAATACACTTGAAAACATGCAACATTCCAGAGACTGGTTTTCTGGCTTTGATGGAGTAGTACTGGTGACCAATCGCTATCATCTTGAACGTTTGCTAACCCTGGCTAAAGGGCTGACATTGACAACACAACCCTGTGCAGCAGAGGAAACAGTTGAATTGCCGTTTAGCAAGCTGCTTACAGAAACCCTGTTTTTACACTGGTACTGGGCCGGTCGGCTTTACGCCACAGCGACGCGCAACCAGCGAATGCTGGATAAGATAAGCTAGATAATCGATAATACGGCTGTACATAAACTGACTAACAGAAACAGGATTGAGGAAATGCAGATGATTAAAAATACAGGTTTAGGATTGTTGCTGGTTGTTCTTGGCAGTCTTGCAGCAGTCAATACAGCCCATGCAAGATGGGCGGTACCTCTGGTTAATCCAGGTCCCACATCCTGGGGGTGCGATCTCAGCCTGTCTGAGGTAAAGAAAGGTATTGATATGGGTTTGATTATTAAGAACTGGGTCCCTTCTAATGAGCAAACTGGGTATACCCAGGGCAAGATAGTTGTCCGCGGTAAACATACCCTGGCGGTTGATATCAATTACACTAAGAACAGCTTCGATATCAAATATAAAAGCAGTGATAACCTGAAGCATAAGGTTGATGATGAAGGCGTAGAAAAAATTCACCCGAATGCCAACTCATGGATGGAAAATCTTAAGAATGCCATTACCATAGTCCTGAAAGGAAAGTGCAACTAAACAAACAGTAGTTGCCATTCAGAGACTCGTTGTTTGCAGATGCGTTGTCGGCAAATCATTCACCTGAGACTGCAATTATTTTTTATTGCATTCATTGTTTCATCACCGGGTTTTGCCGCTGGCAATCCTGGTGACCCGGAAAAGTTCCCCGGCAATAGCTGGCACCTGTTAGTTGGTGCAGGCAGTTCTCAGCCGGGCTGGGGTGGGACGCGGGAAAAAGTAAAAACAACCGATATTATCCTGCGTCAAAAGCGGCCACAGGCCAGGACCAGGGGAGAATCCTGGTACCTGAATCGCAAGTCGGTGCTGGTAGAAATACCACTAACACTTCTCAGGGAACCTGATGAGCCGGCCATGATTGGATTTACCATGAACGTGAACTGGACGTTTATAGCCAATCAGCAGCTACAGCCATTCATCCTGATCGGTGGCGGCCCCGTATACACTAAAGCAGAAATACCGGGCACCAGTTCGCGCTTAAAAGGATCATATCAGCTAGGTGCTGGGCTGGATTTCAAGCTTGGTGAGGTGGGCATGAGCCTTGAGTGGCGATATCATCATCTTTCCAATGGTGGTTTCAAAGAACCCAACGATCCACTGAACTCGAGTAAGTTTTTACTCGGTTTTAAATTGCCGTTTTAATCTTTGAGGGCACCCTTGAGAATTTAATTACCTGCAAGGCATTGTGAAGCTATTGAATCGCAAAGCCGCAGAGGACTCAAAGAAAGCCAACACCAAATCCTGTCCTGTATGCTTCATCCAAAATTATTTTCGATCAATTGAACCCGCAACCCCGAAGCGGTCAAATTGGGTAATATACACAGTATGTTCTTATAGTGATTATGGGTATACTTCCGCACTGCAATCCTGGCGGTCTTCAATCTTAATAAACGGATATTCATTGTTTAAGTGTATGAAATACGTATTTAATAAATCAGGGATAATATTTCTTTTTATCGTATCAGCTACACTGTTCTTGAGCGGATGTCTTGTCGAAAATGAAAAATTAGAAACTGAAGGGCGGCTTAAACATAAATCTGGACAACCTGCTGTTACTGAAAAGAAACAACCTGTTGTTATTGAAAAGATACATGGAAATGATGAGGTGAAGTCAATCCAAAGCATGCTGAACAATCTTGGATACGATGCCGGTCCCGCTGATGGGATAATGGGTTCGAAAACCCGTGAAGCTATTAAGTTGTATCAACAAGACCATGACTTGCCTGTTACAGGACAACTAAATAGCGATTCAAAGAAAATATTAATCGGCGAGTAGTTTTTGATGTGCCACGAAGGTTAGTTTCTGGCCGGTTAGCGTCAATTCAGGCAATATGGAACTAGTAGTAAACTTGCTGGATAAAGTGAAACAGCCACTGCCAACTATGGTAAACCGACCTGCAATTTATCAACTGTTTTCATATGTTCAATCAATGGAGTACCAGGGTTATATTCTATAAACATATGTAACATCAAATTAAGAAGATAAAGATGAGAACTGTACTTTTAATTATATTGATGTCTCTGACATTCACCGTTACAGCCGCTGGAAGACCACAACCAATAAATCCAGCAGAGCTGCCTATTTCAGGTCACCCGAAACCATGCAAATGCACACCCGTTATTATTACGGATGACCACCTTTCCCCTTTTGCGATTCCCAGGCTACAGCGTTGTGACTGCGGCACTATGGATTGTCTCGTCCATATGGATGGAAGCCAGATGTCCTGTGTAAAAAAATAGCTGACTCACCATTATCGGACTGTAACCAAAAAAAGATCAATGTATAAATGGCCGCAGTTTGCCGAACTCAGATCTACAGCCTGCTGAAATAAGCGATTGCCTGTAATCACTGGCTAGACTTCCGCTGTCGACCCTGCTGAGACATTCATGCGGTCCCAGGATATTGCTGAAACAACTTCACTGATAGCTAAGGTAGAAACGCTGTTGGCTTAATTGACTCGCTTGAAATAGTATATCCTTAATAAACAGCATTTTGACCTTCTGAACAACGTTAAAATCTGGTCCAATTGTCTACTTTCCAGACCTGAGTATAAAGGGCTTTCATTATCTGCTAATAAATATGGAACGCGGCATCTCTACAAAACACCACAGCTGCACTTCGAATATACAGCGTCTGGTGGCCCTGGTAGCCATTGTCATAACCGTTTTTCTCATTGGCTGCACAGATAGTTCAGACGTAGAAGATCAGCTGGACAATGCTCTTTTTCTCCTGAATTTACCCGCAAACCGCTGGGTCAAATATCACGAACTAAAAGGCAGTGGTTGGTGGCGCAAGGGCCATGCTGGTCTTGCTTACGATTCGACCAGGGGCAGCCTACTAGTCTTCGGATCTGACACTCACGGAGACGATTGGGATAACGTAGTTCATGAATTCATCCTAATACGACGAGAATGGGTGCATCATGGAACCAACGCTCATCCCAATACCTACCAAATTAATTCCGAAGGATATCCGGTTGCAGGTGACATGGATTTGGCTCCCTGGGCTATGCATACATACGATGGCGTAGACTATGACCCGGTCCTCGACGCCCTTGTGATTGTGGCAAGTCCAGACCACAATCCTATAGGAAAAAAACGACCAACACCCCAAGCTCATCCTATCTGGATCTTTCAACTAAAGACAAAGAAATGGTCGATCTTCGATAACAAACACGGACCCAGGCGATATTTTGGTGCTGCTACTGCTTACGACGACGCGGATAACAGTCTTGTTATCTGTAAATCGGGATTATGGGTGTTGAACTTAACAAAAGAGAAATTAGAAAGGATAGGTAAGGCACCAAATTGTCTTCATCGGACTATGGCGTTTGATAGTTGGCGTCGGAATATAAATATATTTGGGTCTTATCGAGGAACGTCCAACGTTTCGCGCTTTAATATTGATTTATTTTCAGAAGAATCTGAAAATTGGGAAGAACTTACCCCTAAAGGTGACTACTGCCCACCCTACAGCAAAGTGCCCGTCGCATTCGACGAAAAGGCCGGCGTTTTTTTGCTTGTAGTCGATGATCCAAAAAGCTCAACAGAGAAAAATCCTAATGCCGCAATAACATTCATCTACGATCCAGGGACAAATACCTACAAAAAACTAAACGATACAAAATTACCTGCTGTAGGCATGAATTTCATGATGGCCTGGGACAAAATACACGAGGTATTTTTTCTTTTGACCGGAAATTTGAAAGACGGGATATCAGTTTGGGCATTGAGGCTCGATCGGAACCGATAAATATAGCTATTCACCTGTCCATGTCTTTGTGGCTCTTCTTTCTATACTTGCCCCAGAATCCACCACTCTTGCTTCGCTGGGTCCTGGCCTTCCCGGTTTCACACGTAGAAAGCACTGAATGGAGTGTTTCCCAAAGTTGTAGGTGCTGACCCCGCGCTATCATGCCGGGTCTTTTTTGGATTCGTGAATTTCAGCCTGTGGCCGGTTAGCGCCGTTTAGTCAGCCAGGCAGGAACTACTGTTGTTGATCCATAAAAGACGTTACAACAAATGAAAAAGCCTGGTAGATACCCAGGCTTAAGAAAATAAAATAGGCAAACTTTTGCTACTACATTGTTACGATAGTACAAAAAATGTATTTACTAAATTTGTGTCATCAATCGTTGCAAATTGTTCCCTAATAGGCTGTTTTTCTTGTTCAGTAGAGATAGCTTCATTATTTTCAGTCATCCGCTTCTTTGTGATTGTTTTGTATAAATATTTTTTTGATGTATCTGTAATTACCATTCTTCACCCCCTCTCCATCATAGATTTACACCGTCTCAAGCCGCGTGAAATAGGCAAGAGCTATTATTAATATCAAATCAAGAATGTTAAAGCAAGTTTTTAACTATTGCTTGTAATTCATTGTTATTACATATATAAATGAAAATAATTATTGATGGGTTTATCGCGTGCAGGGGTGATCATCAAATGGCGCAATAAAAATGTATCCTATCGGCAACAAAAGGGGGGGAGTATGGAAGAAAAACGAAAAGGGATTAAACCGGTACCCGGTGATCCGCTGAAATATATGAACGAAGCTCAAATATATACCTACCAGCGAATGCAGGCAGATGGCTGGCACCTCAAGTTCATACGACGCCCACTGTTTCAAAGACCAGTCTGCGTTATGACTGATCAAGAAAAAACCGCATTGGCTGTACTTGAAGAGAATGGGACGCTCAACAAGCACCCTGACATACAATTGCGTAGTGCATAAAGCCTAACTTCTGGTTTTAGCCGAAGCAGTCTCCCTGTCTAGTCAGACTTTCCAGTAATCAATGAAAAACCGGAAAACGGCCAGTAACGGCATACGTAGCATTACTGTAAGAACTCTCGCCTCGAAATGAACCCAAAATAGAAAAAGGTCCAGCATCCCGAGCTGCTGTCATATTCCTGAAATAATATACTGCTACAGTTATCCATATTGTAAGAGTTCTCAGGACGCCTGAGCATGTGTACTATGTCTCTTGCAGATAAACTGAGCTTCTGAGGTGTTCGTCATGGAACTATCTCAATCTAGAGGGCTCTATATAACATCGCACTATTGTGCGCGGCCTGGCCCACCGTGATAGGGGCTCTCTTCTTTTGGTTTTAATCAATTAGATCCTGAGCGGTAGTCCCTCCTGAAAAAACCATCCTTATGTTCCTTTTGCGCTTTCGATACGAAGCCAGCGTGGCAGGGAAGTGAAATACACACATAACGTAATAGATGATCTTGAACATGAACAGGCGTGATTTAACCGGGGTATCCCGGTAAAGGTCACCGGCCAGCAGCGAGATGATGCCTTCCTGGATACGGAAATTGTTTCCCGGAGCCATAAACAGTTTATGGATGACCGGTGAATTAAATCGGTGAATCAGCCATGAAAATGTTTTCAGGGCGTCATCAATTTTCGACTTGTACTGTTTGAGATAATTCTGGCTATTTTCAGGATTCATCAGGCAGGCATCGATAGTTTCCGCGGCATCGACGGCACCGGACATGGCAATGTGTACACCGCTGGAAAAGACCGGATCAATGAAGGCGTAGGCATCACCGATCAGCAGGTAGTTTTCACCCGGTTTGCCGAACATGCGAGAGGAAGAATAGGTGAAATTACCTGTTGCTCTGACTTCACCCGCTAATGTCGAATCCTTCATTCGCTCTGCAACTTCAGGTGCCATGTTGATCGTATGCTGTAAAAAATCCTCAGGTGAGCAATCGCGTGTTTTTAAATACTCAGGGAAGCAGACTGCGCCGACGCTCATCATGCCGTCTTTCAAAGGGATCATCCAGAACCAGCCATGTTCAAACCAGTATATGGAAATATTACCTTCGTCTTTGCCAGTACGCCGGGTCACGTTTTCAAAATGGCCGAAGATGGCCGCGCTATTGTGTTTTTTGCTTTTTTTCTTGAGCTTTTTACGGCGTGATAGCAGCGATTCTCTGCCACTGGCATCAACCAGGAACTGACAGGTTAGCTGCAGCGACTGGCCATCTCCTGTGACAGTGGTTACGGTAACCGTATTATCGGGATTGAAGTCTACGTCACTTACGCGTGTTCCTTCCCGGCAATCCACACCCTTGTCTGCGGCATTTCTGAACAAGATCTCATCGAATTCAGAGCGTCTGACCTCGTAGGCGTGAGGGTGATCACGATCCATTGCATAATCGAAATAGAAGGTTTCGCGTTTGTTGTCCTCTTTCGATGAATTGAATTCAGCACCGTACTTGAGAATCCCGATGTCTTTAATCTCTTGACTGACGCCCAGTTTGTCCAGGATGGGCAGGGTCATCGGCAGTAGGGATTCACCAATGTGAAAACGTGGATGGTGGTCTTTCTCCAGCAGCAGCACATTTCGGCCTTTTTCGTGCAGCAGGGTGGAGAATGTTGACCCGGCAGGGCCTCCACCTATGACGATGACATCGTATTTGATACTTTTCTGCGTGTTCTCTTCTACGGTTGTCATGATTACTCATGGGTTAATAGTGGTGCCCATAATTATGCCATGAGCAGATCAATCATTACATGCAGAATGCTTAGACGATTTAGTGTTCCTGTGATTTATTCGCCATTGCGAGGAACGTAGTGACGAAGCAATCTCTAACCGATTGATTCTAATGAAAGAGATTGCCACGCTTCGCTCGCAATGACGGGTTTATAATAATTAATCAGAGGCTCTTTAGGTTATAATTACATGTATGACAAATGGATGAGAAAACGGAGCAGATGTAGATGTCAGAGTTTGAGCGGGAAATAGCCGCGATGATTATTGAAGTATTGAATCTTGAAGATATCTCAGTAGATGATATTGAGGTTGAAGCCGCATTGTTTGGCGAAGGGCTTTGTCTGGATTCTATCGATGCACTGGAACTAGCCCTGGCGGTCTCCCAGCGCTACGGTTTCCAGATCAAAGCCGATGATGCCGACAATAAGAATATTTTTAGCTCTTTACGTGCACTGGCCGGGCATATAGAAGCAAACCGGACAAACTAATAGCCGAGTACCGGGAGATGTCTGTACTATTCCCCTTGCTGTTGCTTACCTACCCAGTAGTACTACATCTTGGCATCTATTTCGGTCATATTGACCTGGTAATTTTCTATCTGGCTATATTGTTAAGTCTGCCATTCCTGTTTGCCTTGCTGAAACGGACAAGACCCGGTATCTGGCAAACCATGGCAGTGGGGCTGGCGTTCATGCTGCTGGTGCTGGCAGCCGGCAATGAACAGCTTATCGTTAAATTGATTCCGCTAACGGTGAATGGCGTTTTGCTATGGTTCTTCGCCTCAACACTGGTCAGTGGCAAAACACCATTGATAACCCGTTTTGCCAGCCTGATGCGGGAGGATATGCCGCCTGCTGTGATGGTTTATACGCGCTGGGCGACGATTGCCTGGTCGGGTTATTTCCTGGTTATGTTTATCCTTTCATTGATACTCGCCATCACTGCACCCATAGAGCTGTGGTCATTTTTCAGCAATGTACTAAGTTATGTTCTTCTAGTTCTGATGTTCCTGGCCGAATTCACTGTACGTAGGTTGGTGGTACATGAACACATGGATTACAGCTTTACCGAATTTTTACAACGGCTGAAAAACGTAAATTTCCGCAGTGTTCTCAAATGACACAGTACCCCTTAATAGCCAGGAATGATTTCGACCAGGTCTGGATTGTCACAGACGAGGACGAGCTT
>JAYEGM010000080.1:0-4147 GCA_034659075.1 Pseudomonadota bacterium | reverse complement strand
CATCGATTGAGCATCACATCGTACTCGATACAGTTCAAAATGTAGCACCTTTATATCGGTGCGTGGGGGATAGTGTGGCGTCGGGAGGGGGATGCGAACCCCCAGAATATTTTGAATAAAATCAAGGCATTAAAAAGCCCCGTGCTTTTTAGAAAAACACAGGGCTTGATTTATTCTTATAATTCAATGAATTACAAGGCAATGTGGCGTCCCCAAGGGGGTTCGACCTTATCCCCCAGATTCATGCAAGCTCTTTAATATTAAGTATTTAGTGTTTAATCAATGGGTTACATTAAAACATTTCTATTTTAATTCTAACAACTTCTGAACAATTTAGTAAAGGACGCTACGGATCAGCACAGAACGCAGACCTCAGAAAGTACGGCGAGAAACCGTAATGAGAACTAAGGCTATACCTACCAATTATCAACCCCCTGCTGTATCGGCTGGCGGTTCTTGTTCGAACACTTTTTGCTCTGGTGTCAGGTCTTTTGCACCGGTCCCAGGCATCATTTCGAAACCAATATCAAAGTGCACCAGCATCTCTTTTAATTGCTCGTAAGGTTTACGATCACCTTTGAGTTTTGCCTTGCCGCTCTTGATCTGCTCATCGAAAGAAACGGCACCCATCATTGTCTTTTCAAGATCGCTGCGGTTAATGGTGATACTCAGGTCGGCATCCTTTGCCTGGTAGCCAATAATGTTCGTCAGCGTGCCGTTACTCAATTCCACTACAAATTTCTCTTTATTGTCCGGTGTCATAAGATTGATCTTGAACTCTTTGCCATCAGCCTTCTGGCTGTCGAGGCGCACACCGAGAAAATCCAGCCAGAGTTCAGTGCTCATCGCACGTATCATATCTGGACCAGAGGATTTGGGCGAAGCGCCTGAAGGAATACCATTACGCAATTCGTAGGCTGCCGCGAGGAAGCTGTTCCGCACACTCGGACTTTCCTGCTGGTAACCAATCTGCTCAAACACGTCTGCCAGCAAATCTTTCGCCGGTTGATTTTTTGGCTCGGCATAAACCAGCTTGTTGAGAATTTCCTGTGCATGGCGATACTTGCCCTGCTTGTAGAGCTCCCCGCCCCTGGCTATTATTTTCTTCGAGCCACCCATCATTTCCACATACAGTGGTGCTGAATCTTCTGGTGATAATGGAATCAGTGTACTGGGGTTACCGTCCCAGTAGCCGAGATAGCGATTCACTACCGCGCGGCTGTTATGCTCAACCGAACCATGGTAACTGCGTGCTGACCACTGATTTTGCAGGCTCTTAGGCACCTGATAAACATTATGGATTTGATTTACTGTTACGCCCTGATTGGCCAGGTGTAACACACCATTGTTAAGGTTAGCGTAGGTATCTCGTTGCGTGCGCATAACTTCCTGAACGCGATCATTGCCCCAGCGCGGCCAACTGTGCGAAGCGAACATCACCTCAGCTTTGTCGCCGAAAAGGTAGAGTGCCTTGTTGATCTGCCTGGACCATTCCAGTGCATCACGCACCAGGGCACCGCGCAGGGTGTAGATATTGTGTATAGTACCGGTGATATTTTCAGCCGCCCAGAAGGCCTTCAGATCGGGGAAATAAGTGTTCATTTCAGCCGGTGCTTCGGTACCAGGGGTATTCTGGAATATCATCTTGACTCCATCGACGGTCAACTCCTCAATATTATCCTTGATGATCACATTGGGGGGAATCAGGCCCAGGTTGCCCGCCGCCGTGTTCTTACCAATCGACTGGTCAACGTGACCGTAAGGACTGCGCGGTAACAATACCCCGTACTGGAAGAACATACGCCGATTCATTGCATTTCCAGCATAGATATTTTCAGCCACAGCGTGATCCATAAAACCGACTGGTGCGATGACCTTAACCTTACCACTGCGCACGTCTGCCTCATCAACAACACCGCGCACGCCGCCAAAATGGTCAGCATGGGAATGTGAGTAGACTACAGCTACAACCGGACGCTCACCTAGCTGCTCATTGATAAACTTGAGTGCCGCTGCCGCTGTCTCTTTTGCAGTTAGCGGGTCGAATACAATCCATCCAGTATCACTTTTGATAAAGCTTATGTTGGCAAGGTCGTAGCCACGTACCTGGTAGATGCCAGGAATGACTTCATACAGGCCATAGTTCATATTTAGAACAGCCTGGCGCTGAAGTGAAGGATGGATGCTGTCAAAATCCTTACCCTGTAGCAGAAAGTCATAGCTGCCCATGTCCCAGGCAACGTTACCAGCTTCGGCCATGATCTGTTTGTAATCTGGTGCAGCGATGAATCCTTTCTTTTGTTCTTCAAAATCACGCTTGTCCTCAAAGGGGAGTGAGCTGCGCTGATGTTTTTGTGCCTTGATGGTGTATTTGGACGGTAGTTTTCCTTTGGCATCAAAATGCTTGCCCTGCATGGCTCCAGGGTCAGTCCTGGCATCACCACCACCGGCAGCCCAGGCAGTACTGCTCATTACAATACTCATTAAAATAATCTGTATTGAAAAATAGTTTTTATTCTTGATTTTCATAACTTCTCCTGTGGAGTGCTTCAGTAAATAGAGATGTATACCAATTCAGTAATTACATTTTTTTGTGAATCTACTAATCGACTATAGATTGATGGCAGTCAATTATGTGGAAAATATTATTCCAGGTTGTTCGAAGGCAGGCATTCCTACTGAGGAGAAAGTTAGCAATCTTAATCTCCCGCTGTCGGTTCATTGGAATCATGTAAGAGATGATCGGCTATTTCAAAAACTGCATATTAAAACCGACGAATACCTGCCATTCTGGCCACCCAGGTCCTTTATCCGCGACTGACCATTGAGGTTCTACAAAAATATTGTACATCATCTTACCTTTTGGAATCACCTGTCCAAAGCCGATTCCTGCCGGTACAGAATAGTTGTCGGTTTCAAAATTATAAGCCCAGATACCTGTAGAACGCAGATAACGACCCTTACCGAGTTGATACATGGCAAAAGGCTGGAAGGCACCAATATTTACATCAGCCCGATCATCTTCCCCGGCAAAGCTGGCCATCCAGGTCAATAGATAGCCATACTGGAACTTTGCCGACCTCGCATCGAAGAGGACATTTGCAAGCCCTGCTGACCACTTTTCACTGCCAAGTTCATCTTTGCTGGCCGTCGGTATGTTAAGTTGCGGTCCAAGACCGAAGCTGACTGCCGGATTGCCCGTATCGAACAGATACGCTGCAAACACGTTCAGGTCTCCCAGACCAGTTTCCTTGTCTCCATCGGGTAAGGTTGGGAATGTGTTGATCGGTAATGAAGCACGCATTAACCAATCACCACCAAGGGAAAACGGCTTCGCATATCGTAACCAGAACTGGTTCGCAGATTCACCAGATCCTGTCTGCTCACCGATGTAGTAGTTATGCAGATTGAAGGCTGTCATATTTGCCAATGGATTATTGGCCTGAGCAGCAAGCCCCGCATCGTCCGCAGCAATGGCATTTCCAGTTAACATGGTAGCGACACATACAGCGAATGCGCTAAATATTGACCTTGTTTTAATATCCAATGAGTTTTCCTTATTATGTATATGGATAGGGTATTCAATTGTCTGTTGCCGAGGCATGGCAGCGAAAAAATTATTTCCAGAAAGACCCTTAGTCTAATTATAAATAGACATCTTAAACAGAGGTAAATTATATTTACCTGGGAAAGAGACATGGTAACTGTAACCGTAATTGGCGAGAAAAATTCTATTTTACATTTTCAGGCACAAGTCCTTTTTCTTTTAGGCAGTTATCATACTCGGTCTGATAGTTAGCCTGATCCAGCACCGCCTTCTTTTTAGCATTATTTTTTTTCAACCCACCTGCACCGGCACCAATTACCGCACCAACACCAGCACCTTTAAGCAGGCTCTTGCCACCAATGGCCCTGGCAGCAGTACCGCCTGCAGCACCCACCGCAGCGCCCTTAGCTACAGTATTTTTGCCAGTAGATGGGCTGCCAGGACTGTAGCCTGTTTTATTAGTGGTTTGCTGATCACATTCAGTTTTTGCTTTTGCTACTGCATCGGTTGCGAGCAGAGTAGAAGAAAATACAAGTGAAAAACATGAGAATACTGAGAGTAAAATAAAGCGGACAGTAATTTTCATTGAGAATAAGATCC
>JAYEGM010000079.1:0-15646 GCA_034659075.1 Pseudomonadota bacterium | reverse complement strand
GGCCTGGTAGAAAAGGCCGGGCCGTTGCTTGTCCTGATGTCGATGCTGGTACTGGCGTTAATCCTGGTTCCGGGTGTGGGTACCGAAGTATGGGGCAGCGTGCGCTGGATTAAGCTGGGCCCACTGAATTTTCAACCGTCAGAATTTGCCAAGGTCTTTCTGATTATTTATATAGCAGGCTTCCTGACACGTAAGCAGGAGGAAATGCGAATCTTCTCCCAGGGCATACTCATTGTTTCCATTGTCCTGGCTGTGTTTGGCGGGTTGCTATTAATGGAGCCGGATTTTGGCTCTACCGTGGTTATAGTCGCAACAGTGTTCGGCATGATGTATCTCGGTGGCATACGCTATCTGCATTTCTTTATGATTCTTGGCACTGCTGTTGTGGGTGGAGTTCTGCTGGTAACCGTAGCCGCCTACAGGATGCAGCGCATCACCGGCTTTATGGATCCCTGGTCCGACCCGATGAATAAGGGTTATCAATTAATCCAGTCGTATATTGCTTTTGGACGCGGCGGCTGGAGTGGTATAGGGCTCGGTGAAAGTATACAAAAACTTAATTATCTTCCTGCGGCACGGACGGACTTTCTGTTTGCAGTGATCGGTGAAGAGCTGGGTTTTATCGGCGTAATGCTTGTGCTGGGTCTGTTTATTGCATTGATCTGGCACGCATTTTCCCTGTCGCGCAGGGCTGAGTCGCTGGGTAATCTTTTTGCCAGCCGACTGGCCCAGGGCATAGGACTGTTGATTGCCATTGAAGTATTAATCAACACAGGTGTAAATATGGGCGTGCTGCCAACGAAAGGTCTGCCATTGCCTTTTATCTCCCAGGGTGGCTCCAGCCTGCTTGCCAGCAGCATGGCGATGGGTCTGTTGCTGGCAGTCGCACGCGAGACCACACCGAAGCCGGGGAGAAAACGATGAGTACGCTGATGATCATGGCAGGTGGTACCGGCGGACATGTCTATCCTGCTCTGGCTGTGGCGCATACCCTGCAGGCAGATGGAGTGAATATTTTCTGGCTTGGAACTCGGCAGGGCATTGAAGCGCGCATCGTGCCTGAGAACGGCATTGATGTTGAATGGATTTCTATCAGTGGTATCAAGGGCAGAGGTCTGTTGGCACTTGTTTCAGCACCGTTCAAGATTGCTTATGCAATGCTGCAGACGGCAGCCATCATTTATCGAAGGCGTCCCGCCGCCGCTCTGGGCATGGGCGGCTTTGTCTCAGGACCGGGCGGCTTGACGGCCAGCTTGTTGAGGGTGCCGCTACTGATTCATGAATCAAATGCAGTAGTAGGACTTACCAACAAATGGCTGGCAAAGATAGCCAGCGAGGTGCTGGTCGGCTTCCCGGAAGTACTGGTCGGCAGCCGTCACCATCACTATGTCGGAAATCCTGTGCGCGACAGCATCGCAGCATTGCCTGAGCCTGAACAGCGTTTGCAGGGGCGTACTGGCAGGCTGCATTTACTGATTGTAGGTGGCAGTCGTGGTGCCCAGGTGCTGAATGAGCTTGTGCCCGCTGCGCTGGCACGAATGGATTCTTCCATTCGCCCGCTAGTGCGCCATCAGGCCGGTAGTGGAAAACTTGAAGCAACAATTAAACTCTATGATGAGTTTGCTGTGGAGGTGAACTGCAGCGAGTATATAGATGATATGGCCGCAGCTTACGAGTGGGCCGATCTTGTCATTTGCCGTGCAGGTGCAATGACTGTTGCTGAGATTGCGGCCGCTGGCGTGGCGGCGATTTTTGTTCCCTACCCGTATGCCATTTATGATCACCAGACCCTGAATGCACGTTTTCTTTCAGATAAAAAGGCCGCAATTCTTATTCCACAGGAAAGATTCTCTGCTGAGAGCCTGGCCTCCGTTCTTGTTGAACTGGCCAATGATCGTCCATGTCTGGCGGGGTTGTCCCGGCGAGCAAGGCGAAATGCGAAAACAGATGCGACACGCCGCGTGGCAGAGCTCTGTAACGAGGTGATGCATGCGTGAGTACGTAAGGCATATTCATTTCGTAGGCATCGGCGGCGCGGGCATGAGTGGTATTGCGCAGGTGCTGATTAATCAGGGCTATAAGGTGTCCGGTTCAGACCTGTCCAGTTCCGGCGTAACCCGCCAGCTTGCCGAACAGGGTGCAAAAATCTATACCGGACATGTCGCTGAAAATATTGAGGGCGCAGATGTTGTTGTGATTTCTAGTGCCGTGAATAACGAGAACCCGGAAGTACTGGCGGCCCGTGTAGCGAAGGTGCCGGTCATTCCCCGTGCTGAAATGCTGGGAGAATTGATGCGTTTTGCAAGAGGCATCGCGGTTGCCGGTACCCATGGTAAAACTACCACAACGTCGTTGGTTGCCAGCGTCATGGCCAGTGGAGATATGGATCCAACATTTATTATCGGTGGTCGTTTATTAAGTGCCGATGCCAATGCAAGGCTTGGGCAGGGTGAATACCTTGTTGCTGAAGCAGATGAAAGTGATGCCTCGTTTCTGCATCTTCAGCCGCTGATTGCCGTAGTGACGAATATTGATGCCGATCATCTGGCGACCTACCACGGCAACTTTTCTGAACTGAAGGATGCGTTCATTCAGTTTCTGCACAACATTCCATTTTACGGTCTGGCAATCCTCTGTATTGATGATCCTGTAGTGCGTGAGATTATGCCCTCGGTCAGCCGGCCTGTAGTGACCTATGGTTTTAGTGATGACGCTGATATTCAGGCCAGTGATTTCAGGCAGCAGGGGGTGCGTTCGGTATTCAAAGTCAGTCAGAAATCTACCGGTATGACGATGGATGTAAGCCTCAATATGCCAGGCCGGCACAATGTGCTGAACACGCTGGCCGCTATTGCAGTGGCCTGGAACCTGGGTATTAATAATGAAAAGATTATTGCCGGTCTGAATGAATTTCAGGGTATAGACAGGCGTTTCCAGATAAAAGGCCCGTTGCCCTTTAAGGGTGGCGATTTAATGCTGGTTGATGATTATGCCCATCATCCGCGTGAATTGCAGGCCGCCTTGTCCGCTGCGCTGGCAGCATGGCCGGATCAGCGCAAGCTGGTAGTGTTTCAGCCTCACCGTTACAGCCGTACGCGTGATTTACTTGAGGACTTCGGGCGCGTTCTAAGTGGTGTCGATCACCTCATCGTGATGGAAGTCTATGCAGCGGGTGAAGCGGCTGTAGACAGTGCTGACGGCAGGGCCCTGTGTCGTGCCATACGTGCACGCGGCAAGGCAATACCTGTATTTGTCGAAGACCGTGAGCAGTTGCTTGAAGTGCTGGCAGATACACTGCAGGCAGATGACGTGTTGATTACTCTCGGCGCGGGTGATATAGGCCGAATTGCACAGGAATTGCCGGCTTTTGTCAGCAATCTGCCCGGAGAGGATGAATGATGCCGGCCAGCACACATAACTGGAATGGTCGGCTGCTAACGAACGAGCCGATGGCAAAACATACCTCCTGGCGTGTAGGGGGACCTGCCGACTATTTCTATCAGCCGACATCCATTGATGACCTGGCAATTTTTCTGCGTGAATCCGACCCCTCGTTGCCGCTCACCTGGCTGGGCCTGGGCAGCAATCTGCTGGTACGGGATGGCGGTATACGCGGGATAGTCATACAGATGTTGAATGGTTTGAATAATCTTGTGTTGCTTGAGCCGACACTGGTGCGTGTGGAGGTGGGAGTGTCTTCTGCCAGAGTGGCACGCTTCTGTGCCAGCAATAATCTTTCAGGAGCTGAATTTCTGGCAGGTATACCGGGCCTGTTTGGCGGTGCATTGAAGATGAATGCCGGTGCATTTGGTGGCGAAACCTGGCAAGTCGTCGAATCTGTCGAAATGATGGATCGTAGTGGAAATCAAATTAAACGGTCCGTTGATGACTTTTCTGTGGATTACCGCTCAGTGAAGGGTCTGCAAGGTGAATGGTTTGTGGCGGCAAATCTGCGGCTGCAGCCAGGCCGCAGCGCAGAATCGAAGAGTCGGGTACGCAGTTTACTGCAAAAAAGAAATGAATCTCAGCCAGTAGGTACTGCAAACGCCGGTTCTGTATTCAAGAATCCTCCTGGTGATTTTGCTGCCAGGCTGATTGATGTGTGTGGTCTGAAGGGATCAAGGATTGGCGGCGCCTGCGTGTCCGGCAAGCATGCGAATTTCATCATAAATACTGGTGGTGCAACAGCGGCAGACATCGAAGCCCTGATCTTTCATGTGCAGAGCATCGTATCAGAAAAGGAAGGGATTAAATTACAGCCGGAAATTCATATCATCGGGGAGGCTGACAATGCCTGATTCCGCAATGATGTCGCGTTTCGGTAAAGTTGCCGTACTGATGGGTGGCCCTTCAGCGGAGCATGATATTTCCTTACTGTCAGGCAATGCCGTGCTGGCCGCCCTGCAGTCACAGGGGGTTGCTGCGCAGGGCTTTGATGCCAAAGACGGTTCTATCATGAATGACCTGCAAAGTGCAGGCATCGATCGTGTATTTATTGCCCTGCATGGGCGCTGGGGGGAAGACGGTGTAATCCAGGGTGCACTGGAAGTGCTGGGAATTCCCTATACAGGCAGTGGTGTATTGGGCTCCGCCATCGCAATGGAAAAAGGCAGATGTAAATTAATGTGGCAGGGAGCCGGCCTGCCTACACCTGAATTTATGCAGCTCAAGACTGAGAATGATATTGCACTGGCTGCCATGCAGATTGGTTTCCCGATGGCGGTTAAACCGTCTCGTGAAGGATCCAGTATTGGTGTCAGCAAGACCGCAAACCCGACTGAACTGCTGCAATCCTGGCGGTTGGCAAAAGAGCTTGATGACATAGTGCTGGCTGAAAAATGGATAAGCGGTACTGAACTGACAGTCGCTATTCTGGACGATCGTGCCCTGCCCGTTATCAGGCTTGAAGCGGCAGGACAATTCTATGACTACGAAGCCAAGTACCTAAGTGACGAAACGACCTACATCTGTCCCTGCGGAATAGCCGCAGAGCTTGAACAGGAAGTGCAGGATCTGGCACTGCGGGCCTTTGACATCAGTGCTTGCAGCGGCTGGGGCAGGGTGGATGTATTGCTGGACGAAGATCAACAGCCCTACCTGCTTGAAGTGAATACTGTACCGGGTATGACCAGTCATTCACTGGTGCCCATGGCAGCAAAACAGGATGGGATAGATTTTAATCAACTGGTGCTGCGGATACTGGAGACGACAGATGATTAGATATCAGTCGATAGCCGCATCACCCGGACGTCAAAAAGGCAGCCTGCTTAGCAGTATGCTGCTGCTTATCCTGTTTGCCGTTGGTATTCTGTTTCTGGCGGATTATCTGCTGCAGCCTGAGCGTTTTCCTGTTTCCAGGATAAGTTTTATCGGTGAGTTCCGGCACGTGGAAAAGTCGGCACTGCAGGAAAATGTGGCACCTTATATCGGAAATAACTTCTTTGCCATCGATTTGCAGAAACTTGAGACAGCATTGCGTGACATCGACTGGGTGTCAGATGTTTCCGTCAGTCGTCGCTGGCCGGATACCTTGCAGATTAGTGTAAAAGAGCAGCGTTTAATTGCTAGCTGGAACAAGACAGGGTGGGTGACCAGTGATGCCGCCGTAGTGGAAATACCCGGTATAAAAATGCCGTCTCTGCCGCATTGGTCCGGGCCTGAAGGAACGCAGGTACTTGTGCAGCTAAGGTTTCATCAGTTCTCGGGTTTACTTGCAGACGTCGGCATACAGTTAAGGAAATTAAGCTATTCACAACGCGGAGCATGGCAGATTGTGGCATCAAATTATTTACGCAAGGAACAGATAAGCATACGCCTTGGGCGTCGTGATATGCAGGACCGGCTTTATCGTTTTGCACGTGCCTATGGGCAGACGCTTGACAAACTTGAACAGCGCCTGGTCTCAGTTGACCTGCGATACCCGAATGGTTTCGCCGTGAAGTGGGGCAGTATTGAAGAAGGGAGGCCGGCTAGCACCGGATAAACCATTAAATGGTAAAAAAGAATGATAGCAACTTAATAGTCGGGCTGGATATAGGCACATCCAAAGTACTGGCAATAGTTGGTGAGGTCACTGCCGACGGCGAGATAGAGATTGTCGGTGTCGGTCATCATCCTGCCCGCGGCATGAAGCGGGGTGTGGTGGCAAATATTGAATCGACAGTCCAGTCGATACAGCGTGCGGTTGAAGAGGCAGAATTGATGGCCGGCTGCCAGATTTATTCCGTCTATGCAGGTATTGCCGGCGCACATATAAATAGTTTCAATTCACAGGGTGTGGTCGCCGTGCGCGATAAAGAAATAGGCCAGAGTGACGTCGACCGGGTTATTGATGCGGCCCGTGCGATGGCGATACCTGCCGATCAGAAAATACTGCATATCCTGCCGCAGGAATTCATTATTGATATGCAGGACGGTATCAAAGAGCCCGTTGGCATGTGTGGCGTCAGACTGGAGGCCAAGGTACACATAATTACCGGTGCAGTCAGTGCGGCACAAAATATTATCAAGTGCATCCAGCGTTGCGGGCTGGAAGTGGACGACATCATTCTTGAACAGCTTGCGTCGAGTGATGCAGTACTGGAAGAGGATGAAAAAGACCTGGGTGTCTGTCTGGTGGATATTGGTGGCGGCACAACTGACATTGCTGTGTTTACCGAAGGCTCTATACGCCATACGGCAGTTATCCCGATTGCCGGTGATCAGATTACCAACGATATTGCCGTTGCATTGCGGACACCGACAAATTCAGCAGAAGAGATCAAGAAAAAATATGGTTGTGCGCTAACGCAGTTGACTGATCCAGCCGATGTTTTTGAAACCTCCAGTGTTGGCGGGCGCCCACCCAGGCGTGTCGCCAGGCAAACCCTGGCCGAGGTGATAGAGCCAAGAGTAGAAGAGATGTATGGGCTGGTGCTTGCTGAATTGCGCCGCAGCGGTTTCGAGGACCTTATTGGATCCGGCATCGTTTTGACCGGCGGTTCGTCGAAGTTGCAGGGCATGATGGAACTGGCAGAGGAAGTGTTTCATCAACCGGTCCGGCTGGGTGTGCCGGACTATACAGGAGGGCTGAAAGAAGTGGTATGCAACCCAATCTATTCAACCGGAATAGGGCTTATTCATTTTGGCAAGCGGCGTCGTAATGACCCGGTTTCGTCAGAGAAGATGAAGTCAGGTATTGGTTCAATTATGAGAAAGATGAAAAGCTGGTTTAGCGGCAGTTTTTAACGATCTTGAAAATGAATGATTTTAATTATTTACAGACAACGGAAATTAGACCGTCAATGAAGGAGATGTGACTATGTTTAAATTAATGGATACAACTAATCAGCAGGCAGTGATCAAGGTGATCGGTGTCGGCGGCGGTGGTGGTAATGCCGTAGATTATATGATGCGCGGGAATATTGATGGTGTTGATTTTATCAAGGCCAACACCGATGCCCAGGCATTGAATTCCTCTACCGCACATTCAGTGATACAGATAGGTGCAAACCTGACCAAAGGTCTGGGTGCGGGTGCCGACCCCCTGATAGGCAAGCAGGCAGCACTGGAAGACAAGGATAGAATCACTGAAGCACTGGATGGCGCCGATATGGTATTTATTACCGCCGGCATGGGTGGTGGTACCGGAACAGGTGCCGCACCGGTGATTGCCCAGCAGGCTAAAGAGATGGGAATTCTGACGGTGGCAGTGGTTTCACGCCCCTTCCGTTTTGAAGGCAACCGCCGCATGAAGATCGCAGATGAAGGAATATCTGAGCTGACAGAATACGTCGATTCGTTAATTACTATTTCTAATGAGAAGCTGCTGGATGTAGAGGATTCACCGATTACCGATGCATTTTCCATGGCAAATGAAGTGTTGCAGGGCGCCGTACAGGGAATTGCGGAACTGATTACCCGCCAGGGGCTTATCAATGTTGACTTTGCGGATGTGACTACTGTGATGCAGGAAATGGGTAAGGCAATGATGGGATCTTCAGCCGCGTCGGGTGAGAACCGTGCTGCCGAAGCAGTAAGCGGTGCGCTCTTCAGTCCTTTCCTGGAAGGTTTCGATATCTCCGGCGCGCGCGGCATGCTGGTGAATATTACAGCCAATACCAGTATTACAATGAGAGAGTTTTCTGAAGTGGGCGATGCAATTGCTGAGTACACCCATGAAGATGCGATCATCGTGATCGGTGCAGTAATTGATGAAGACATGGGCGATGAGCTGCGCGTAACCGTCGTTGCTACAGGGCTTGATGATGTTTCTCGTGTAGAGCAAAAACCCAGTCTGGTTCGTAGTGCGCGACCACAGGAAGCTGAAGCCGGTATACCGGGCAACTATAGTGACCTGGATGAGCCGACAATTATGCGCATTAATAAAGAGCGTAAAATGGGCGAGAAATTCGTTACTGGTGAGGAGACCGGCTCCGAATATCTGGACATTCCGGCTTTTCTTAGAAGGCAGGCAGACTGAATGCAGAAGGCGTTTAACGCAGGTTTTTTAACAACTAATGGTGAGTATGGATGTGAAACTGGAGTACACAATTCCCTTAATTTCGTGTAGCATTGCCAGCTTTTATGGGCAAATTATAGAGGCTGCGCAAATTTCGGGGTGTTTTTTGACGAAATCAGCTTGAAAAGGGCATTAAAGATGATCAAACAACGCACTCTAAAAAATGTGATACGTGCCACAGGTGTCGGGCTTCACACAGGTGAAAAGGTTTATTTGACACTCAGACCTGCACCGGTCGACACCGGCGTAGTATTCAGGCGGATCGACCTGGATGTACCGGTCGAAGTCCCTGCCATCGCGGATAATGTGGGTGATACCCGGCTGTCGACCTCGCTCGAGAAAGACGGTATCAAGATCTCAACTGTTGAGCACCTGATGTCTGCTTTTGCCGGTCTTGGGATTGATAACGCCTATGTAGACCTGACCGCTCCGGAAGTGCCGATTATGGATGGCAGCGCAGGGCCTTTTGTCTTCCTGCTGCAATCAGCCGGTATTCAGGAGCAGTCCAGCGCAAAAAAATATATCCGGATCAGGAAAAAACTAAGATTGGAAGACGGAGATAAATGGGCTCAGTTCAAGCCACTGGAAGGGTTTAAAGTTTCATTCACTATCGATTTTGATCATCCTGTTATTAAGAATGCTATTCAGGTTGCGACAGTCGATTTCTCAACCACTTCTTTTGTCAAAGAAGTCAGCAGGGCGAGAACCTTTGGTTTTATGCATGACCTGGAGGCATTACGAAATGCCGGTCTGGCACGTGGCGGCAGTCTTGATAATGCTATCGTTATGGATAATTACCATATATTGAATGAGGATGGTCTGCGTTATGAAGATGAATTTGTTAAACATAAAGTACTGGATGCGATCGGTGACCTCTATTTGCTCGGGCATCCTTTAATCGGTGAATTCAGTGCCCACAAGTCTGGGCATGAGTTGAATAATCGCCTGTTACGCAAGCTGATCAGTGATAAAAGTACCTTTGAGGTGGTTTCTTTCGATGATCCGAAGGAAGCACCGATACCTTTTTCCGGTGTCGTACCTGTTGCACAGTAGTGAATAAGTAGAGTGATCAGTTACTTTGAGGCGTGATCGAGTAAAGCAGGGCAAGGAAATAGTAAAGAATTCAGGATCTTGAAGCAGTTTTAGCCAGTCGTACCAGCGATTGACTGAGTTCAGGGTCTGACAGATGGCTGGCAGAACTAAGAAGTAGTTTTTTATTGCTGTCGGATAGTTTTTGGTGAAAATGGTTTGCCTTCTTTTGTGGCGTAAGCATTTGACGAGGCGAGACCTCCAGTTTTATTTTTACCAGATTTGCAAATTCACGGCTGCGACGTAAATGCCGTATTAAAGATTTTTGCTGCTGTCGAATGCGGCTTAGCCAGATGGATGATTCCACCTGAAGCGTAAGGCAATTTTCGTGGTATTTTCTGGGATGACAGATGGCCTGTAAGGCCGGTGGTGAAGTTCGTCGCCACAGCCCTGTCAGCCAGTCACTGGAAGCCTGGCGTTTCAGGCCGCTTTGTGAAAGATAGGATGAAATGTGCTTCATGAAAGCTAGGGTAACATTTTTAGATATTTTTTTATAAACGAGAAATATGCCTGAGGACTAAAACTTTACGATTTTTAGAAAACCATGCAAATAATCTTCATTCCAAAAAGTTCTGGCCGCGTCTGCCGGTCATGTCTGTCATCCCGGGCGACCTGGATGCTTGGCGTGGCTTTGTTCCTGATTGTTCCCTTTACGGTTGGTGGTATGGCCTGGTATCTGGCAGATAAACTTTCTGCGACAGGTGATCATTCTGCAAGCGAGAAAATTACTGAGCAAAAACAAAGGTTGATTGCCTTGCAGCAGGAAATTGTCGATATTAGACGGCAGTCTCAGGCAGATCTTGATGCACTCAGTCTCCAGTTAGGACGCATGCAGGCTGAAACCATGCGCAGCAATGCACTGGGACTGAGGCTGGCTGAAATGGCCGGGCTGGACAAACGTGAGTTTGACTTCAGCATTGAACCTGCAGTCGGTGGCAGAGATAATGACTTATCGGGTAAACACCTTAGTCAGGAAGATTTAAAAAGTGTTATTGACCGGGTTTCGGCAAGTCTTTCCCAGGAAAGTATAGAATTGAGCCTGCTCGAAAGCATCATGCTGGACAAAGATCTGAAACAATCGCTGGATCCAAAAGGATGGCCGGTAAAAAGAGGATATATTTCTTCTTCCTACGGTTATCGCAGTGATCCTTTCACCGGTAAAAAGGTTTTTCATAAGGGTGTTGATATCCCTTCAGCTAAGGGTTCACCTATCCATGCACTGGCAGCCGGCGTGGTGACCTATGCCGGGAGCAGGAATGGTTTTGGCAATATGGTTGAAGTTGACCATGGAAATGGCTATTCAACTCGCTATGCCCATATTTCAGATATTATGGTCAGCACAGGTGAGCGCATTGACCAGGATCAGATTATTGCAAAAATTGGTTCTACCGGCCGTTCTACCGGTCCACATCTACATCTTGAAATGTTCAAAGATGGCCGCAGATTTAATCCTCGCAAGCGACTGTATACCGCCCGAAAAGCAAAAGAAAACTGATGTTGCAGTGTGTCTCAGTTGTATTTGAGGCAAACATCGGTTCAGGCAGGAAACAGCAGACTTAACTAAAGATGTTCAGAGAAAATATTTTATTTTGACTGTCATCACGATCACCCAAAGTAGGAATACACCTTGTTTACAAAGATTTTTGGAAGCCGCAATCAGCGACTGATTAAAAAATTCAACAAAACTGTTGATAAGATTAATGCCCTCGAACCTTCAGTTGAATCACTCGATGATGCTGCCCTGGTAGCGAGGACTGAAGAATTCCGTAAACGTTATAAAGAAGGCGAGTCGCTTGATGCCCTGTTGCCTGAGGCCTTTGCAACGGTAAGAGAAGCCGCCAGACGTGCTTTGGGTATGCGGCACTTTGATACACAGCTTGTTGGCGGCATGGTGTTGCACAATGGCAATATTGCAGAGATGCGGACCGGTGAAGGTAAAACCCTGGTCGCTACGCTGTCTGCCTATCTGAATGCACTACCCGGCGACGGCGTGCATGTTATTACCGTAAATGATTATCTTGCCAGGCGTGATGCGGAGTGGATGGGCAAGGTCTATAATTTCCTCGGTTTATCTGTTGGCGTTATTTATTCTGGTCAGGCGCCGGATGAAAAGAAATCCGCCTATGCCTGCGATGTGGTTTACGGTACCAACAATGAATATGGCTTTGATTATCTTAGAGATAACATGGCCTTTCAGTCTGATGAAAGGATGCAGGGCAAACTTTCATTTGCCATTGTTGATGAAGTGGACTCAATCCTGATCGATGAGGCACGTACACCGCTTATTATTTCAGGGCCGGCAGAAGGCAGCAGCGAACTTTATATCAGTATCAACCGCATTATCCCGTCGCTAATATTACAGGAGAGCGAAGATGGTCCGGGAGATTACTCGGTTGATGAAAAGTCAAAACAGGCGTTTTTGACAGAAGCCGGCCATGAGCATGCAGAAAATCTACTTGTAGAGGCAGGAATGCTGACTAAGGGCAGCAGCCTTTACGATGTCAGTAATATCAGCCTTCTACATCATCTGAATGCTGCATTAAGAGCACATATGCTTTTCCAGCGTGATGTAGACTATATTGTCAATAATAATGAGATTGTCATTATTGATGAATTTACCGGACGCATGATGCAAGGAAGGCGCTGGTCGGATGGCCTTCATCAGGCAGTGGAAGCAAAGGAAGGTGTTAAGATTCAGGAGGAAAATCAGACGCTGGCATCAATCACTTTCCAGAATTACTTCCGTTTATATGACAAATTATCCGGTATGACGGGTACTGCTGATACCGAAGCCTTTGAGTTTCACCAGATATATGATCTGGAAGTGGTGGTTATTCCTACCAATCAGCAGGCTATGCGAGATGATTTTGGCGATCAGATTTTCCGCACAGTAGAAGAAAAGTACCAGGCAATTGTTGACGATGTGAAGGACTGTAAAAAGCGCAGCCAGCCTGTGCTGGTGGGTACCGCTTCCATCGATTCCTCTGAATACATCTCAGGCCTGCTACAGAAAGCCGGCGTAAAGCACGAAGTACTGAACGCCAAGCAGCATGAGCGTGAAGCACATATTATTTCCCATGCTGGCGCTCCCGGTTCCATCACCATTGCAACCAATATGGCAGGGCGTGGAACAGATATTGTTCTTGGCGGCAACCTGGAAATGGAGCTGGCTGAGGTTGATGATGAATCGCGCAAGGCAGAAATAAAGGAAAAATGGCAGGAGCGACATAATGCAGTTGTCGAATCCGGCGGTTTACATGTTGTTGGTACTGAACGTCATGAATCACGCAGAATAGATAATCAGCTGCGTGGTCGATCAGGTCGTCAGGGTGACCCGGGCTCTACGCGCTTTTACCTTTCTTTACAGGATAGTCTGATGCGCATTTTTGCATCAGAAAAAGTATCGTCCATCATGCAGAAGCTGGGCATGGAGGAAGGCGAGGCCATTGAACATCCCTGGGTATCGAAAGCCATTGAAAATGCACAGAAAAAAGTAGAAGGTCGTAACTTTGATATTCGCAAGCAGCTGCTTGAATATGATGATGTGGCAAACGAGCAGCGCAAGGTCATCTATAAGCAGCGCAATGATCTGATGAATACAGATGATATTTCTGAAAATATTGCTAACATCCGTCATGAAGTCGTAGAAAGTGAAGTCTCCAGTTACATTTCCCCAGGCAGCATGCCTGAGCAGTGGGATCTTGAGCATCTTGAAGAAGATCTTGAGGGCGAATTCGGTCTACAGTTGCCTCTGCGGGAATGGATGGAAGAGGATGACGATCTGCACGAAGAAACACTGCGTGAACGAGTGCAGGCAGCTGTTGACAAAATTTATCAGGAGAAGCTTGAAACCTATGGCAGTGATGTGATGAACCATCTTGAGAAGGCCTTCACGCTGCAGGTGCTTGATAGTCACTGGAAAGACCATCTTGCCTCCATGGATCATCTGCGTCAGGGCATAGGTCTGCGTGGTTATGCACAAAAAGACCCGAAGCAGGAATATAAGCGTGAAGCCTTTGAAATGTTCACCTTTATGCTCGAACGTATCAAGCATGAGATTACGACACTGCTTGCCCGGGTGCAGTTGCGCGAAGAAAGTGAAGTAGACGAGATGGAAGCAAAACTGCAGCAACAGCAACAACAGCAGGCGATGGAATTCAACCATCCTGATGCAAATGCTGCACCTGCGGAGGCATCACCGCCGGCTGAAGTAGAGGGAGCGCATACACCCTATGTCAGGCAGGAAAAGAAGGTTGGCCGCAATGAGCCATGCCCCTGCGGTTCAGGGAAAAAATATAAGCAATGCCACGGTAAGATTGCCTAGCTTCTTGATGACGATATACCCGGTTGAAGGAATTCGATTAGCGACAGCTGCTGCGGGCATTCGCTATGCTGACAGAGACGATCTTGTCGTAATCGAATGTCAGGCCGGGGCAAGCTGCGCCACCGTGTTTACCCGGAATAAGTTTTCTGCGGCACCGGTTCAATTAGCCAAAGTACACATCTCACAGTCTATGCCTCGAGCCTTGCTGATCAATTCCGGCAATGCGAATGCCGGTACAGGTGAAAAAGGCCTGGAGAATGCTGTGCGGAGCTGTGAGTTGCTGGCAGGGGAGCTCGGCTGCAATATTTCAGAAATTTTGCCATATTCTACTGGTGTTATTGGAGAACAACTACCTGTCCAGGTATTTGAAACAGCAATCCCCGACTGTGTGAAGCATCTTAGTTCAGAAGAGGGGGCCTGGGCATGTGCAGCAAAGGCCATTATGACGACCGATACAGTTCCAAAACTGTTATCGAAGAAGATAAACATCGCAGGATGTGAAGTAAACATTACCGGTATGGCAAAAGGGGCAGGCATGATTCGTCCCGATATGGCGACCATGCTCGCCTTCATAGCTACCGATGCCGCTATAGAGCAAACTGCACTGCAACAATTACTGAAGGCCGCCACAGAGATATCATTTAATCGCATTACCGTTGATGGCGACACATCGACAAATGATGCCTGTACCCTGCTGGCAAGCGGTGCGGCGGATATGCAGCCGATCACATCCGGCAGCAAGGAATATACTCAATTTTCCACTGTTCTGACTGGATTGATGCAGGGACTGGCGCAGGCCATCATTCGTGATGCAGAAGGCGCGACAAAATTCATCACCATTAATGTTGCCGGGGCTGAATCAGACGATGATTGTCTGGCTGTTGCCTATGCCGTTGCCGAATCACCGCTGGTTAAAACAGCACTGTTCGCCTCTGACCCGAACTGGGGCCGCATACTGGCAGCAGTGGGTCGTGCACCCGTCAGTACACTGGACATTGGCCAGGTGAACATAATGCTTAATGGTGTTGCCATCGTTACAGCAGGGGAACCGGACCCGGCGTATACAGAAGATGCAGGCATGCAGGCGGTTGCGGACACAGAAATTACCATTGATATAAAATTGGGTAGTACTGCAGAGTCGGTAACCGTGTGGACCTCAGATTTAAGCCATGAATATATTCGTATTAATGCGGAGTACAGGACTTAGAAGATAGTTTCAAGTTTCAAGTTTCAAGTCACATCCTTTTACCTTTTACCTTTACTCTATAGGTTCGGTCCAAATTCTCGACCTGTCGAAACAACGAATCAAGAGATCCATTATTTTCAATAATGTCATCAGCAATTGCTTCACGTTGTTGATCGCTGGCCTGTGCTGCCATAATGGATTCAATCTGATCCTCACTCAGGCCGTTACGTTGTTTAATCCAGGCAAGTCTTTTTTCTCTACCCGCCGTTACGACCAGCACACGGTCTACAAGTTCGGTGAAACCTGTTTCAACCAGCAGGGGGATAACCAGTATGCAGTAGGCCGACCGGCATTCCCTTATGGCCTTTGTCATGGCAGCCCTTACAGCAGGATGAAGTATCGCTTCAAGCTCTTTGCGCGCAGTTTCATTTTTGAAGACTTTATTCGCGAGGGCCTGCCGGTTAATGGTGCCGTCGGTATTAAGAATATCTATACCAAAATGCTCAGTGATCACATTAAAAGTTTGCTGTCCCGGCACGCTTAATTT
>JAYEGM010000078.1:1550-4173 GCA_034659075.1 Pseudomonadota bacterium | reverse complement strand
CGAGCAGACATAGATTATTCGCTCTGCTCACCCTTCGGGCCGCCCTATAGGCGTTCAAAGCGCAAGCACTTTAGTCCGGCTAAAAACATGCTGGAATGACGAGGTTTTTCGAGCCCTTCTGCTTATAGATATTTATGCACTTCTGTACTAATGATATCTTCAGGCGCGGGATCAGTGTCCGGCGCCCTTTTGCGTCACATCACCCAAAGTGCAATCAACAGTTGTATATGCCGACCGCGCAACGCCGCACTGTACGACGGGCTACTCCGGCAACACTCACAGGTGTCAATGGTCGCCCGACCCTGGCTTCAGAAGCCGGTACCAGGCTATGGACACCCGGGACAGAAAACCGCTCTCCAATCTCAGCTCCTGCAATCATAATGATACCGAAAGTCAAAGCGATACCTGTTTTTTTCAACTTGTTCATTTTGTTTTTCCCATGGTGAAGTTAGCTGGCAGGTCGCCCGTGCCCTTAAGATCTTTCAGGTCAACCAGATCTGCCTTGCTTGGGTTTTTGAATTCAAAGCCGTCCGTTGCCACCTCGGCTCCTGTCGTCCATGCCCTTGTCTGAACGGAATATTGCGGTGCATTTGCAATTAACTTTGAAGTGATGACATAGCGACAGGGATACGGCTGTTCCCCTTGTGCAATCCATATCTGCCAATCGACTTCATTGGTTCGAAAAGCAAAGGTGTCGCATTCAACACCGCCGATCACACCGCTACCCAGGTCTTTTACATCAGTGACATCATGCATCAACTCTTCATAGGAACTCGACAACAGCAAATCCGCAGCAGGCAGCGGCCTGTTGTAGGTATTCTTTAGCTCATCAACCAGGTGATCAATCGTTCCGGGTACTTCAAGTTGCGTATAGATATTATGCTTCTTGCCCAGCAGGGTTAGCGTTTTTCCATCAAAAAATGACTCGACGTCCGCAAATCCGCCGGAACGCGTGGCGCGGATCTTGTCAGGTCTATTGAGTGTGACACTACCTGAACTCGCTAGCGCGAGCACCTGGTCATCTGCGGTAGTGACTTCGAGGACGGCATCATACTCAAACGACAGGTCAGTCTGTGCACCAACGTACTCAGACATGGACTTG
Source organism: Pseudomonadota bacterium (assembly GCA_034659075.1). Lineage (GTDB taxonomy): Bacteria > Pseudomonadota > Gammaproteobacteria > BMS3Bbin11 > BMS3Bbin11 > BMS3Bbin11. The sequence goes on along the minus strand of JAYEGM010000078.1, from coordinate 3,071 downwards.
AGAGTCCGCTTGGCATACGCCTCATCAGCTTGTGCCGCAACGGGCGTTCCAAGCAACACGATCAAACCTAATGTTGCTACTCTATTTGGTACTGTAACTTTCATCATAATTTCTCCTGTATGGATACGTAATTATCTGGTTTCCACCATAGATAACATCTTAAAAAGTGTGTGATGCCACTTTGCATCGTGAAAAATAGAGATGGGGTACAAGGAATAGGTACAAGCGTGTCATCACATCGGCGACAGATAGTTAATGATCGCTTCCATGCGCACCATGACGCGACGAATGACCTGTGTTGCCGCACCCTTGTCGGTGTATATGGCACCCGTGCCGGTGGCGCCAACGGCTAACCCGGCAGGAAGCGATTCGTCGTTCATTTCCAGGCGCACCCACATCGGCGCATGCACCACCTGCGAAGCAGCGGCGGCTAATCCGGAAGGTGCGGCAATGCCCATCGCTGATGCTGGCATGACCCGCACCACGCGGGCCGTATAAACCTTGCCCGGGAACATTTTGAAGGTTATCTCGGCCGGTTGGTCTGGCTGAATGAAGCGTAAATCTCTTTGGAAGACCTGCATCACGATGATTGATTCGCGAGTCTCGACGAACGCCATGACACTGGCCAGCGGAGCTGCCATGACACGCGCACCAACGCGCAGGTTAACATTGGTGACATAGCCATCGGCGGGTGCGCGTACAACCGTTTGTTCGAGGTTAAAGCGCGCCTGATCCAAGTTGGCCTCAAGCTGCGCAAGCTGCGCGCTCTGCCTCTCAACTTCATAAACGGACCCGGCGCCGCTCTTGGCCAATTTCTGCGCCTGCCCGAGACGAGTCTTGCTGAGAGCCAGCTGTGCCAGCAGATCATCAACCGCCGCCTGGAAGGGTCTCGACTCGATCCTGAAAAGGATGTCACCCTTCCTGAGCGGGACATTGGGTTCGACCGGTACCTCGATGACCTGGCCGGCGACGTTCGGTGCAATTTGGACACTGTACTGGCCATTAATCACCGCGCCTGCGGGTGCATAGAACTGCATCGGGATAAACAAGACCACGGTCAGAAACAGCATCCACAGGATGGGTGACAACTTCCAAAACAAGGTCAAGCGGATAAGATTGAGCTTCACCGCCAGGAACAAGGCCGCAATATAGAGCAGTGTCAGTACCGCGATCATGGCTGGCTCCCCTCATCGTTTGCGCGTGTAGAGGCCTCAAGACGTGCGAGCCGCTCATCCATAGAAGCCAGCTGATGTTCTGCCGCACTGGGCTTAATGTATGCCCAAATGACGACCAGTGGCCACAATACGAAACCGAGTAACAGCGTCAGCCAGCTGCCGATAGCAATTGCCTCGGACTGCGGATGATTTCGTGCCCTGGCGACTTTTCCCGGCCACAGACCGAGTAAGACAACCACCCCCACGCCGGTGCCGATAAGAAGAAACAGGACTATCCATGCGAAAATATCGAAAAATGCCATTCAATTAACTCCCGTGTTGCCACGTATGGTGCTCAGTCGTCTCC
>JAYEGM010000078.1:0-1450 GCA_034659075.1 Pseudomonadota bacterium | reverse complement strand
AGACCGAGTAAGACAACCACCCCCACGCCGGTGCCGATAAGAAGAAACAGGACTATCCATGCGAAAATATCGAAAAATGCCATTCAATTAACTCCCGTGTTGCCACGTATGGTGCTCAGTCGTCTCCAGAACCAGGAAATACCGTTAACACTTTGGTTCAGAAACGACACTAACACGCCACTCATGAACTATTTATTAGCCGACCCAATCAATAATCGACTGAGCCGGGATATCTCTATATCCCTCTACTCAATATATTTAACTGAAGTTTCCTGATTTTTGAAAAGCGGTATGGCTTGTGGCTTGGAGTCTGGGTATATTCATTGGGGTTTGCATCAAATCGGGCAAACCCTATTAATATACCCCTACAAGCCCGCCACCCCCCCTTAAAACGCGGAAACTTCAGCTGGCCAATAATGGCTTGTATATTTTTCTTTTTTCCATTGTATTTTTTCCTATTTCTAATATTGAGGGTAAATTAACACGCCTAGCGAGACCAGGTCATACATACGATACCCTTCCTTTTGTTGGGTTATTTTTCTTCAGAGTGTGCCAAGGAGTCACTCTCAAATTTACAATCATTGGGAGACTTAACTCCTTTTGCATAGAGTGAAGCCACCTCTTTTTTGGCAGCTTCCAAATCAGACAAAAACTGGGGATCCGAATGGAGTCTGGCAACAGCAGAAGCGCCGACAAAGCGTCCCTCAACCACATCACTGTGCCAATGCACATTACAGATGATCCGGCTTTCACCAAAAGCCCTGCCTCTTGCCAATATTGCATCAGCATGATCTGGTGCGATCTCAGTAAGGATCAATGCCCATGCCCAACCTATAGCTGTATGCCCAGAGGGATGAGAGCCATCGTTTTTTAAATCTTCTCTCTCTTCGGGTGTACAGATCGGTTTTCTGTTGAGCATAAAGGGCCGGACACGCTGATAATGATTTTTGGCTGTATAGGTTGCCAATCCTGCATCAGCCACAGTGCGTCGCAACAGCAGATAAAGATGTGGTGTCTCTTTTTCATTGACAGGCACTCCTAAAGCACAGGAAAATATATTTGCGGCGTTGGGAAAACTGAGATCAGCATCTTTTTTTGCCATTTCCCATCGAGGTGTTCCCTGCAATGCAAGATACTTTTGACTGACAGCATCATCCAGCTTCTGAGCAGCACTGCCAGGTACAGGTGCTTCCGGCATCAGTTTCAGGGAATTTGGAAGCATTTTTTGATCCAAATATCCCTGCAATATACCTGGTTTTATCTCTGGTATTTGTGACGATAAACTGTCTGCGTTTACAGAGAGAAACACTGTACTTATGAGAATGACGGCAATGAAACTTTTGTAAATCATGTTATTTAACCTTTGTTTTGATGGCTTTCAAAATGTCTAGTACAGGAGTGCATAAATATCTAGCAGCAGAAACAATACCAAAATAGGTTTTACAGGCAG
>JAYEGM010000077.1:0-4285 GCA_034659075.1 Pseudomonadota bacterium | reverse complement strand
GTCCTTACCGCGGGGTGAAGTATCGCTTCAAGTTCTTTGCGCATAGTTTCATTTTTGAAGACTTTATTCGCGAGGGCCTGCCGGTTAATGGTGCCGTCGGTATTAAGAATATCTATACCAAAATGCTCAGTGATCACATTAAAAGTTTGCTGTCCCGGCACGCTTAATTTGTGAACAATTTCATCGGCATCGATGACATCTATGCCCAGCGTTGAGAAGTAATTCGCTACGGTTGATTTGCCGCTGCCGATGCCGCCTGTCAGACCTATGCGTAACATTTAGAGTATCCAGGGCTTACAGCCCGGCAAACTGCAGGTAGCCGTCTATTATTTGTTGGCCCCAAAGTAAGGCGATAAGTCCGGCAATGGACAGATAAGGGCCAAAAGGAATGGGTAGTTGCCGGTCACGACCAAGTATCAGAATACCCAGTATTCCTATCACGGCACCTACCAGTGAAGATAACAGAATGACCAGTGGCAGCATCTGCCAGCCCAGCCAGGCACCGATCAGGGCAAGCAGCTTAAAATCTCCGTAGCCCATCCCTTCTTTTCCAGTAAGCAGCTTAAATGCCTGATATACAAACCATAGTGAAAGGTAGCCTGCAACAACGCCGTAAAGGGAAGAATTGATATCCGTAATCAGTCCCTGGCTATTGACCAGCAGCCCTAGCCAGAGTACTGGCAGCAGCAGTTTATCCGGCAGCAGTTTGTGGTCGAAGTCGATAAAGCTTAATGCAACAAGAGTCCATACCAGAACCAGCAGAAAAGGCAGTGCGGGGGTGAGCCCGAATTTCCAGGCGACCAGCCCACTGAGAATTGCTGAAAGAATTTCAATTGCAGGGTATCTTGCAGAAATATGGGCGCTGCACTCCGAACAGCGCCCACGCAAAATGAGGTAACTGAGTACGGGTACGTTTTCCAGAGCTGTAATCATATGCCCACAATGAGGACAGTGAGAGCGTGAGGTGAATATATTTTCAGGTGGAGCAGGCTCTTCTTTTTCTTTCTTTTTCTCTATTGAAGAGGAGTCAAGTTTGAGAAACTCCCGGCACTCTGTACGCCACTCATGCTGCAATCTGAGTGGTAAGCGATAAATCACGACATTGAGAAAGCTGCCTACGAACAAGCCCAGCACCGAGATGCTGCTAATCAGAACAAGATTGTTTTCAAACAGGCTAAGGAGGACTTCAGCAGACATAAAAGCAGGTCTTTCCTAAAATACAGGGTGGTAGCCTGTATCTAGAATACGGCAGCCATTTTGAAGATAGGCAGATACATCGCAACAACCATGGTACCGATCAATCCACCCAGGAAAACCATAATAAACGGTTCAAGCAGGCTGGTCATAGCATCAACCGCATCATCAACTTCCTGCTCATAAAAGTCGGCAACTTTGTTCAGCATAGTATCCAGTTCACCGGATTCCTCGCCGATCGCTACCATCTGCAGGACAAGATTTGTAAAGACGCCTGTTTCAGACATGGCAGGTTCAAGATGAGTACCTGTGCTGACTTCAGCACGGACCTGCATTACCGCATCATAATAAACACGGTTACCTGCTGCGCCTGCAACCGAGGCCAGGGCATCTACCAATGGAACACCGGCAGCAAACATGGTTGCCAGGGTGCGGGAAAATCGTGCGATGGTGCCTTTTTTTACAATTTCACCAAGGACAGGTATTTTCAGTAATATTTTGTCAAAGGTGTGCTGCATTTTTTCAGATCGTTTGTAGCTATAAGCGATAATGACAATGCCGCCAATCATGCCGCCAAAGATTACCCACCAGTAGTCCTGAAAGAAATAGGAGACAGCGACTACCGCTGCAGTAAGAGCAGGCAGGTCAGCGCCGAAGCCCTGGAATAAACTCTCAAACTGTGGAATAACAAAAATCATTAAAATGGCAGTAACAAGAATAGATACAACGACAATTGCCGCGGGATAGAACATGGCAGATTTAATCTTGCTTTTGATCGCCTCGGTTTTTTCCATATAAGTGGCAATCTTGTCGAGTAGACTCTCCAGAGTACCAGACTGTTCACCAGCATCAACCAGGTTTGTAAACAGTTCGTTATAATACACAGGGTACTTTCCCAGGGCTAAAGCGAGACTGGTTCCTGATTCTACATCCATCCTGATTGCGGTCAGCTGGTCTTTCATGCTGGGATTGTCATGACCGTTTGCAACAATATCGATGGATTGGGCTATTGGTATACCCGCAGCAATCATGGTAGCAAGCTGGCGGGCAAAGATTGTGATGTCTTTGGTGGTGATTTTCCTTGCACGACCAAATAAATCTTTTGGTTTTTTGCGAATCTTACCGGGCTTAATGCCCTGGCGACGCAAGGAGGCAGTAATATACGAGGGACTTTGCCCCTCCATTTCTCCCTTTACTTTTTTGCCGGAGCGATTGACACCAGTCCAGATGTATATCTGGGTCTTTCTTTTATTTGCTACTGCAGGTTTCTTAGCCACTAGTTGTTTGTCACCCTTTCAATTTCTTCCATGCTGGTCAGGCCCTGTCGCATTTTTACCAGGCCAGCCTGTCGGAGGTTTGTATAGCCTTCTTCTTCAGCCAACCTGTTAATATCGGCTTCGGTCCCACCTTTCATTATTAATTCAGACATGGTGTCTGAAAGAGGCAGTAACTGGAAAATACCCACCCGCCCTTTATAGCCATTGGTACAGTTATCGCAGCCTTTGGGCTCATATATTTCCAGGCTTTCGAGTTCATCCGGTTTAAAGCCTGCTGTGGTTAAAACACTTTCCGGGTATTCTTTTTTTGCCTTGCAGGCAGTACACAGGCGACGGGCCAGGCGCTGAGCAATAATAAGGTGAACCGAAGATGCGATATTGAATGCAGGAACCCCCATATTCATTAATCTTGTAAGGGTTGAGGGAGCATCATTGGTATGTAAAGTGGATAGAACCAGATGCCCTGTCTGGGATGCTTTTATCGCAATTTCTGCCGTCTCGAGATCCCGAATTTCGCCAACCATTATGATGTCAGGGTCCTGACGCAGGAATGAACGCAATGCTGTGGAGAACAACAGGCCGGCCTTTTCATTGATTTGCACCTGGTTTACGCCAGTCAGGTTTATTTCTACCGGGTCTTCAACAGTAGAGACATTTTTTTCATCAGAGTTGAGGATCCTGAGGGCAGTGTAGAGTGTTACTGTCTTACCACTGCCTGTCGGGCCTGTTACCAGCACCATACCATCCGGACGAGAAATGGCATCCATGTAAAGATCTTTTTGTTCCGGTTCAAAGCCGAGATGCTCCACCCCTACAGTCGTGGCGGAAGGATCAAGGACACGAATTACTACCTTTTCCCCGTACATAGTAGGGCAGGTGCTGACACGAAAATCGATAGTTCGATTTTTGGACAAACGCATTTGCATACGGCCATCCTGTGGAACACGGCGCTCAGCGATGTCGAGTCTGGACAGAATTTTAATACGGGCCGCCAGGCGTCTGGCCAGGGCTGGTGGAGGTGTATTTATGACATGCAATACGCCATCAACACGGTAGCGTATCCTGAATGTTTTTTCGTAGGGCTCGATATGGATGTCTGATGCGCCAGTATTTACGGCATCAAGAATGACTTTATTGACAAAGCGAACTACCGGGGTATCAGATTGTGCTTCATCATCTGTTCCTGTGCCGGCTTCATCTTCACCAACACCAATATCAATATCATCCAGATCCTGGCCTGCAAGGTCAGCCAGTGAGGTATCAGCCTTATCAAGCGTTACATCAATGAGTTTTTCGAGTTTAGCCGGTTCAGCGACGATAGCCTCAACAGCAGTACCAGTACTAAAGCGGATTTCATCCAGTACGGCAAGATTAGTGGGATCGGAAACCGCGACATAGAGTTTGTTGCCACGTTTCTGGATGGGCAGAACATGGTGTTTGCGAATAATTTTTTCGCTCAGTAAGCCTGATTCCAGAATCTCAGGATCCAGCGCACGGGCATCAATCAGCGGCAGTCCATATTCTTCAGCGGCATTGAAGCAAATGTCCAGGTTTTTAGAAGGTTTCTTTTCAATGGCGGCAGTAAAAAAAGATTTCTTTTTGCCTTCAACGCTCTTTAGCAGTGCTTGAGCTTCATCTTCAAAGAACACACCATTTCCTACCAGTCGAAGTGGCAGGCCCGTGAGTGATAGTGCAAGTGCTGGTGTAGACATTTGTTTATCAGTATAGCTTTATTTTTCGAAAATTCTTATGTGTTTAACAAACTTTATCAGATAGTAGATGAGATTTACCAGATAGCCAACTGTTTTTTAAGG
>JAYEGM010000076.1:0-4286 GCA_034659075.1 Pseudomonadota bacterium | reverse complement strand
TACGGAACAACGGATTCAAGACCTTCATCGTTTCCGGTGGCGGCATCGAGTTCATGCGTCCATGGGTGGAAGCGGTTTATGGCATTCCTCCGGAACAGGTCATCGGCAGCAGCATTCAGACAAAATTTGAGATACGTGATGGTATGCCCGTTCTGGTTCGCCTGCCGAAGGTAAACTTCATTGATGATAAGGAAGGTAAACCGGTTGGCATCAACCAGCACATCGGTCGCCGCCCGATCGCGGCGTTTGGTAACTCAGACGGTGATTTGCAGATGTTACAGTGGGCGGCAGCAGGCGGTGGTAAATCCCTGATGGTGCTTGTTCATCATACCGATGCGGAACGTGAATGGGCTTATGATCGCGACAGTCATATCGGTCGTTTGGACAAGGCTCTGGACGAAGCCAGGTCAAAAGGCTGGACTATCATTGATATGAAACAGGACTGGAAGCTTATCTATCCATTTGAGTTGAAATAAGCATAGATGAGCAGCTGAAATACCGGCTAACAACGTTTTACTGTAAGTATTCACCAGTTTCCGTTCTTGGCCGGTTAGTGCCATTTCGGGTTGCGTGAAATAGACAATCATCGGGCTTTAAAAAAAACGAGACACTACAGAGGTATTTATGCACAAATTAACCAGCAAACTGTCCACTGCGATAGTGCTTATGGTCGTTTTGACACCTGCTCTGGCGACAGACTACGAAAAACCATCCGTCCTGGCCGCCGCAGAAGTGTTTCCCGGCGTTCCGCTGAAAGGCAAGCACTACACGGTTGAATCCAAAGTGCCCACGGATGGATTCCTGACACGCGCAGTCATCAAGTCGGATTTTGGTGAGTTCGTCGCTCTTGGGCCTGGCATGCTGGAGATTCGCTTGCACGAGATCGATGCGCTGGCGAAGCTGCAGACCTTCGAAGCCTCCGAGGAGTTCAAGCGTGGCGCTAAGGAATCCGCACAGGAGAAGATGGGTGGGCTTAAACAAGTCTATGAGCATCCTAAAGAAGCCGCTGCAGGCATCTCTGACGGGGTCAGCCGCTTTTTCAAGCGCACTTATCGGGCCGGTAAAACAGGAGTCCAGACGGTCAATGATGTATACCACGGTCAGGCGCCCGGCAGTACAGAGGGCGCGGGTGCAAACCTGCCAGGAAAAGCCCAGTCGCAAGCCCTGCCTGACAGCGAAAGCAAATATGAAAAGGCAGCGAAGGCTTCTGGTAGTACCGCGGTCAATATTCTCGGCTTTGATGATTCACGGCGCAAGCTTGCCAAACGTTTGGCTGTCGATCCCTACACAACTAATCCCATCCTAGATGAAAAGCTGGACGAAGTAACGTGGTCGATATTTGGCGGTGATTTCGGTATCGATTTGGCCACATCATTGATACCCGGCAGTATTGTTGTTTCCACATCCAGTCTGGTAACGAACTGGGTTTGGGACACTTCACCGGGTGACCTGCGTGTGAAGATCGAACAGACCCTGCTTGGCATCGGCATCAGTCAGGGGGATGTTGACAAACTACTGCGCCACCGTTCCTATCCACTCTCCTATCAGGCAGGACTTACCTCTGCACTCGAGAAACTGGGCAAGGTTGATGGTCATAAAGATATTATGTCGCTGGTACTGTCAGTTACAACAGTCGACCAGGCACGCTTCGTTGTCAATAGTATGCGTATGCTGCAGCGTTATCACGAAACGGTACATCCATTGAAATCTATTGATGTGCTGGGAACGGTGTTTGCGACAAATGTGAAAGGCGGCATGGTTATCGCTGCACCTGTCGACTACCTGAGTTGGTCAAAAGAGCTCGACAAATTTTCGGGACGCGATAGATTTTCCAGTAAGAAGCATGAAATGCATATCGCAGGGACTATAAGCGAGATAGCGAAAAATCACTTAAAGAAACGAGATTGGGATTTGCATGAAAACAGTAGTCTATTTACGCGTATCTCGACGCAATAGGAACCAGGAAATAATGCAGGCGAGTGATTTAATTACTCAAAATTATCGTCGTGACTCAATGCATTCCAAGCTCAATTTATATAACCCCTTCGGGGCAATGCCGGGACTTGAGGACTGTTATCTTTAATGGTGACTCAAGGCTTCCCTGTCCGTTATTGCATTTAGGATGCGCCCCGCACAACTGAATAATTTTTCAATTCAAATAAAATGGAGTAGAAAATGAAACACACATCAATCATCGCATCCCTTTTGATTCTGACAGCTATGCCAGCAATGGCCAGCGACATTGCTACCAAGGCGGTAGACGAAGCCGCAGGCAAAACTTCTGCCAGCATGTCTGATGAAATGACCAGTGATGCTAAAGAAAAAGGTAAGGAAATGGCCTCTGACATGGCAAATGATGCAGCAGACAAGGCTGCAGACATGGTGAAAGACAAAACCAATGAAGCGATGGACTCTGCCATGGGAAAAGGTAAAGAAAAGACAGCAGAGGCAGCAACTAACTCAGCCAAAGACGCCGCAAGTGAAGCAATTAAATAGGTAGATACTGGGGTATGACAAGGCTGGCATTCCGGCTGGTTTTGTTACCATTAACCGTCCTAAAGGACGGTTTTAGTTGCTTACTAAAGATCAGCTCATAGCCGGTGGTACGCATTTGTAATGTTTCAGTATAAGTCCGCTTCGGAGCAGTTCCGGGCCTTGAGAATTACTATCTCCAATGACGGCAACGGGTCGACGAAACAGCCACTTGTTGTCCTTAGTCCCAAATCTTTTATTCTTAGTCTTACCTTTCCTCTTTAACCATTAACCTGATTTATCAAACCCTGCACCCAAACCTCAAGCTGCTGCATCAGTTTTAATTTTTCTTCACTGATTTCTTCATCATAAATTTCATGCATCCTCTGGTTAAAGGCATCCAGTGTCAGTGTGCTGCCAAAATCGCCTTCCAGCAATCTGACGCGGCAGAAGTCTCTCCACCATTTCTGATCATCTTCAGACAGCAGATGCGGCCAGTTGCGTGCACGGTAGCGAGGGAAAAGCTGTTGCAGCCTTGGGTCTTCAAAATCAGGCTGCCAGTCCATCAGGTCTTCAGCTTTGGAATTCAGTATTTTATTGCTTACGCGGCGGTCAGCATCACCGAGAAAGCCCCCATATAATGATGAATCGACATCTCCCGGTTCCATGGGCGTACGCTCTTCGTATACTTCCCTTATGCGATTGGCAAAACCCTTATCCGCTAATAGCTGATCACGATGCCTTCGAATGGCTGTGAGATCGATCTTCCATCGTTTCGCTTCTGCACCGCGCAAGGTCGCAATCGGTGCAACAGCGGGCGACTTGTTTATATGCAGACTCTTCACACCAACCCGCTCTGTACCTTCCGGTAAATCTTCCTTACGGGTAAATAAATTCTGACTAATCTCTTTTACTGACATGGACAATAATTTTTTTGGATCCTGTCTTAAATCTATCACCACGATTTCATTCTTGTTCTTATTATTTCTGAGCAGCGGCATTACCGGTGCAATACGCCCAAACTCTATCGGATACATGCCCGATATATGCAAAATTGGTGTAGCGTCTTTAAAGTCCTTAATTACTTTAAGCACTTCATTCTTACGCCGCAGTTTTAAATAGTAGTTAAACAGGTCCGGCTGCTTCTCTTTGATCAGGCGGGCAAGCCCGATCGTGGCATGAACATCTGACAATGCATCATGCGCCCCGACATGAGGGATGTTATTCGCAGCCGTCATATCCTCGAGTCGGAAACTGGGCACGCCGTCTTCACGCGTCGGCCAGTTAATGCCTTCGGGTCGCAGGGCAAAAGTCATACGCACCAGATCAATGATGTCCCAGCGGCTGTTGCCATTTTTCCACTCCCGCTCGTAGGGATCATAAAAATTTCTATAGAAACCAAAACGTGTCACTTCATCATCAAAACGCAGGCTGTTATAACCTGCCCCGCAGGTACCCGGCACACAAAAATGCTTATGAATTTTCTGAAAAAACTCGGCTTCGGGTATACCTTTCTCATTGGCCACTTGCGGCAACAGGCCGGTAATCATCACTGAATCAGGATGTGGTATAAAATCTGCACTGGGGCGACAATAAATCATCACCTCTTCGCCCATGACTTCCAGCTCAGCGTTGGTACGGATGCCGGCAAACTGTGAGGGCCGGTCAGCACGGGGATTCAGCCCCCAGGTTTCGTAGTCATGCCAGAAAAACGTCATCTCAGACATAGAAAAATCCTTTTTTAATATTTGTCGCGCAATGATATAGCTTGCAAAGAAGAAGTAACAGCTTAAAAAATAGTTTCAAGTTTCAAG
>JAYEGM010000075.1:0-15981 GCA_034659075.1 Pseudomonadota bacterium | reverse complement strand
GGTTTCTGTGCATGATGTCTCGTTCTCATACGGCTATGAATCAGTACTCAAAAATATCAGTCTGGATATCTATGCGACGGACTATCTGGCCATTATCGGCCCAAATGGCGGCGGTAAAACGACCTTGCTGAAGATCATCCTGGGGTTGCTGAAGCCTGATGCCGGACAGGTTATCTGGTCCGCTAATGCCTCCCGACATCAGATTGGATATGTTCCCCAGTTTGCCACCTTTGAGCGTGAGTTCCCGCTGTCTGTGCGGGATGTGGTGTTAATGGGCAGGATGAGTGGCCGTCTCTGGTGGCAGGGGGTGTCAGAGAAGGATCAGGATCTTACTACGGATATTCTCCGTAAACTGGGCCTGGACGGCGTCTCCGATAAGCCGGTAGGGCAGTTATCAGGCGGGCAATTACAGAGAGTAATGATTGCACGGGCACTCGTTTGTAATCCTGACATCCTGTTTCTGGACGAACCTATCTCCTCAATTGATACAGGTTCGCGCTTCAAGCTGTCAGGCATGCTGACAGAACTTAACAAAAATATTCCCATTGTTGTCATCACGCATGACATCACCTCTTTCGCATCGAATGTTCTGCATATTGCCTGCGTCAATCGTACTCTTTTCTATCATGGGGACGCAGAGCTTGCCAGCGGTTGCCTTGATGAGGCTTACGGCTGCCCGGTAGAACTGGTAGCACATGGTGTGCCGCACAGGGTATTGCAGGATCATACACATCCTCCTGTCGGCGGCTGTACACACCATGGTTCAGATAAATGACTGGTCTGTCGGCAGCGTTGCAATATGACTTCATGCAGAACGCGCTGGCAGCCAGCCTGCTGGTGGCCGTTATGTGTGCAATTACCGGTACCTTCATTGTTATCAAAAGACTGGTTTTTCTAAGCGGTGGCATTTCACATGGCGCTTTTGCCGGTCTGGGCGGGGCCTACTTTCTGGGGATTAATCCACTGTTGGGCGCCATGCTGATCGCTATCCTGTCGGCGGCGGCCATCACCCGTGTCCTGCTCCGGCAGACCCAGCCAGCGGATGCAACGATAGGCATATTCTGGGCAACAGGAATGGCGGTGGGAGTACTGTTTGTATCGATAACACCAGGTTATGCGCCGGACCTGATGCCCTATTTATTTGGTGATATTCTTACTATCAGCAGAACGCAGCTGCTCTGGATGGCAGCTCTCAGCATGACCAACCTGTCGCTGACAATTATATTGTTTCGACAACTGGTTGCCGTGTGTTTCGATGATGAATTTGCCCGCCTGCGCGGTTTGCCGGTTGGCGCAGTTATGCTGATACTGATGATAATGAACAGTGTCACCATTGTCCTGATGATTCAGGCCGTGGGCATCATTCTGGTTATGGCCCTGCTGACTATCCCGCCATTGATTGGCCTGGCACTGGCAGCAAACCTTCGCCTGGTGATGTTATATGCATTTGCCAGTGCGGTGCTGATAACGGTCGGTGGTTTGTTCCTGTCATTCTACCTGGATCTGCCCAGTGGGCCGGCCATCGTCCTGCTGGGAGTGATGTTGCTGATGGTTGTTAAGCTGGCAAGAGTTCAAAGCTTAAAGCGCGAACTTCAAAGCTGAGATAATAAAGATACCGACTGCTTTTCACTTTAAGCCATTAGCAGTGACTTTTACCTTAGAACTGAAGTCGTCAGTCAGGCCAGTAGAATTTAGATATATTATTCAGTGGCTTCGGGTCCACCAGATACTGATTATCAAGTGTCGGCAGGGTGAAACGGTTTACCACATATATGAATTTAGAGCCGTAATCTCGTTCACCCAGCGGGCAGTCAGGGTCGCGGCCTAAGGAGATGACCTGGCCTTCACCCTGAGGCAGTTCTGTAAGCAGTGTGTTGGTGCAAACAACCAGATCCTCATCAGAAGTAATGGGTACCTTGCGCACAAAATAGGATGTGAATTTGTAGCCGTACAGGCCGGATGTACTAATGTCTGCCGGGCCGTTGTTCATTATCAGGAATTCCAGGTTCTTCCCCTTGAAACTGGTTCTGGCAATTTCAAGGTCGGTCTGAATTTTTTGTTTGTTATTCTCCGCAGTCAATTGTTCAAAACTGACAAAGTTTGGCAACAGCTCAATTTCACTGGTTACAGCAAGTAGACTGCCATCAACAGATCGGGCCTGCAGCTGATAGATACCAAAGACAGTGCCATCATCAGGGACCAGCCAGATAAACTCCCCCTTTTTGGCGGCCACAGGGTTGTTGTTGAGTTTTAAAATTTTCTTACTACTTTTTTCCAGCAGGATAAGATCAAGCTGCTGTCCTGTTGTGCGTTTAATGTTGGTTGGCCAGACAATTTTCAGCTGTTGTTCGCCACGGTAGGAGCTGCCGCCTGCAGGTGAAACCAGTTCTGGTATGACCACCGATTTTTTTCGTTCAATCTGAAATGTTCGTTCTTGTGATGCGACTGTCCGGTTTTCGGATGTGAGCGTCAGTACGTACATACCTTCAGGCAAAGACGACAGGTCAGCGACAAATGCACCATCATTATTGCTAGTAGAGATAAACACGGTTTCCTTCGTCAGGCTCTTATTTATAGCGATGTGTACAAGTGAGCCGATTTCCCCGCTGGACTGCCAGTTTACAATCAGTTTTCCATTGTCATCCAGGCGTCCACCCTTACGCGGGCTGGTGATGATGATTTCCGGCTCCTGGCTTGTTCTGGCAGACACGGATTCTGGTGATGTTTGTGTTGGGATTGTAGATAACATGCGGAAAGGTCGGGTGTGATTGTCCCTGGTATCTGTCTCGCCAAGCTTACCTTCTATGTCAACTGAGGCCACAAATAGCTTGTCTGACGATAACTGGTCATCAGGCCATTTGACCGCAAGTTTGACCGTTTCACCCGGCTTCAGACTTTTTACCTGCTTACGCAGCAGCCAGTGTTTGCCCGGACTGTCCTGCAATGGCTGCACACCCATCATGAATGACTTTGCCGACACTGACGGACTGTTATTTGTGATGTAGAAATGTACTATTCCATCACTGGTGTAATGAGTGCCTGAAATGGTTTCAATATAGATAACAAGATTGGCCAGGCCTGCCTGTTTTGCTTTGGCAGTGGCGACAGCGGGTTTTTTACCTTTGGCCGCAGGCCGGACGATTAATATTTTACTCAGCAGATTATTGCGGTTGGACTTCTCATCAATATCCCCATCGGGGTTGATAAATATAAGGACATCTTTTTTACCCTGGCGGGTAGCTTTGAATTCGCTGTCAACATTTACCTGCGCACCGGCGGCGATGTTCATTGTGATATCTTTGCCATAGGGCTGTCCATTGATAAATATGCGGATCTTTACATTATCAGCCTGCACTGCACCACTATTTGAGATTTTTGTACGAATCCGAATTTTTTCACCGACACGCGGAGAGGGGATATCAAAATTAATTTCCTCAGCCGACAGCTCCGGTTTGCCCGATGCCGGGTCGCCGGATATCGTTTTTTCATCAACCGCGGCGGAAGATGTATCTTCTGTCATGCCTGTGGGGAGAGATAGAATAGCGAGCTGGCGGGAGACTTCATCTGCGTTTATTTTCTCATTCTCGATATCCAGTACAACGCGAAACTGGAAACGCCCTTCAGGTGAATCCTTAAACGTAAAGACGGTACTGGCATTGCCGGACGGATCAAAGTCGCTAATGGTTTGCCTGCCAATTTCTTTTTTGTCAAGATAGTAGCGCAGGCGCAGTGTTTTCTTGCGTAATGGAGCTGGTGCACTGACAGTGATGTCAGCACTAATTTCTTCACCCAGATAGGCAACACTGCGGTTCAGTGAAAACTGCTCAATTTTGATTTGTTTTTTTTCTGCGGCATGGACAGTCATGCCTGCATGCATCAGCAAAGATAGCAGGCATAATTGACCAACTATGCTGAAAAAACAGGCAGTGATTGATTGCTTTCGACAGTACATTTCAGGTGTCTTTGATGGAAATTATCTATTATACAAAATATGGCTGCCACTTGTGTGACGAAGGACTGTCAATATTACGTCATTTTCCTGAAATTAATGTCAATTTTATCGATGTAGAGGAGGATGTGGAGAAATTTAAGTCTTATTTGACACGTATTCCGGTGATTTCTTATGACAATGGGAAGAAAGAACTTGGTTGGCCATTTGATAAAGAAGACATTCGGAATATAGTATTAAGTTTCAGATTTCAAGATTGAAGGGACTAAGTGTTCAGTTTTCTGTTATCGGTGTTCAGTAAAAATCAAAAGAAGGAATAATTAACTGAAAACTTTTTATAATGTCTTTCCAGCAGGTACCATTTTCAAATCCCAGTTATCGGCTCCCCACTCAAGAACATCCTCGACGCTGGATGCTTCCAGGTCAGACGGTGGAGCCTGGCCTAGATCCTGAAGGGTCCTGAACAGTGTCCTGGCAGGATCATTCATTGATACAGCATCGGCACCGGTCTGTTTGGATAACTTCTCACCTTTAGCGTTGACCGCTACAGGTATATGCCCATATAGCGGCGACTGCATGCCAAGCACCTCCTGTAGATGTTTCTGTGCCGGTGTTGATGTCAGCAGGTCGGCGCCGCGGATGATTTCAGTGATCTGCTGCTCGGCATCGTCGATGACGACTGCCAGGTGATAGGCATACAGCTTATCTGTACGGCGTACGATGAAGTCACCTGCTGACTCAGCAAGGCTGAATTCCTGTTTGCCCTGAATCAGGTCAGTCCAGCAGATGGAGCGGACGGGTGTTCTGATGCGTAAGGAATAGTGTTTTCGTTCAGTCTGGCAGCCTTTGCGGCAGTAACCCTGATAGACAGTTTCACCACGCAGCGCAATTTCTTTTCTACTGCAGCTGCAGCGATAAAGAAGATCATCATTCGTAAGCTGCGACAATGCCTCATCATAAAATTCACTGCGTCTGCTCTGGTAAATGATCTCTTTATCCCACAGCAGGCCGTATTGCTCCAGAGCGCGCAGGATATCTGCACTTGCACCTGCTGCTTCCCGAGGCGGATCAAGGTCCTCAATGCGCACCAGCCAGCACCCTTTTTGTGAGCGGATATTAAGAAAACTTGCAACGGCTGCCAATAGTGAGCCGTAGTGGAGGGGGCCGCTAGGGGAAGGGGCGAAGCGTCCGGTGACCGGGGATGTCATCTTTTCCGGTAGAGTTGGCGAATGGCTTTTTTTAGTGACTGGCCGGGTTTATTGCTGGTGTATTTACTCGTCAGCCAGTTAACGATGGGCTGACGATTTTTATTCAGGCATTTGTATTTTAACTGCTCTTTGGTCATGGAATTAAGTGCGGAAACCAGCTGTTCATTCTGCTCTTTGTTATCACGAATCTGTCGACAGTCTTTTAGATAGGTGCGGATGGTAAAAAAGGCTGCCTGCTGCTCCGGAAATGGCCATAAAATCTGGCGTTCTACCCGTAAAAACAGCGAGGGGTGCTGCGGGTTGAAACGTCTTTTTTTGTCTATACTGTCAGTCGATGAGAGGCAGGGGCGAGGGTGCTGATTGAGCTCGGCTTCAGGGGTCAGGCCCCAGGCAAATCGCAGGAAAGGGCCTTTTGTAACAATGCTATTAACAATCGCCTCGGCATCCCGCTTGCTGTTATGCATGCCGGCGACAGGTTCATGTATAGTTTGAAATGATTGCCCAATTTTTTCTTCTGCTGCCCAGTTGTTGGCCTGGCAAAGGTGAACCGCCGACAGCCAGTCACGACCAAAAGGGGATTTGCTGATGATGACCAGGTCTTCCTGAATCTGGCAGGCCAGGGCATCCAGCGAGTCATGGTAGTCGGGAACAGGGGCAGGCCCATTTCGTTCAACTCTGATAAGGCGTAGTTTTTTGTCAAAGACAAGTGTTTCATCAGTCAGTCTGCAATAAAGGGCCATCTCTCTTTCAGACTGGCTATTCAGCTGGAACTGGTTCGGGTGTTCCAGTGTCAGGCGCTCAATGATAAAGCGTATAACACCGATCAATACTTCGGTAGAAAGGTTTTGCGTACGGTAATATTTTGACAGCCTTTCCTGTCGTGCATCGAGCTTTACCTGGCGATAGGTGGAGAAATTTTCATCCAGTTGGAAAACCTGCTGATCGGCGGCGGCGTTGCCGAGGTCTACGCCGAAGTCTTTCAGGGCGGGGCTGACATCGTAAGCGCCATTCTGCAGTGGAAAATAGCTTGCGGCCTGCGCTAGCGGGATATTTTCAGATGTATCGGTCATGCTCCCTGTTGCTCTCCATTGCCGGTCAGTAATGCAAGAGCCTCGTGGTATTTTTTTTGTGTCTGTCTGACGATGTCATCAGGGATGACGGGTGCAGGGGCTGTTTTATTCCAACCGCTGTTCTCCAGCCAGTCACGAATATATTGCTTGTCGAAGCTTTCAGGGCTGCTGCCTGGCTGGTAGCTGGCTAGCGGCCAGAAACGGGAGGAATCCGGTGTTAGTGCTTCATCAATGAGAAACAGTCTGCCCTGATCATCCTCTCCGAACTCAAATTTGGTGTCTGCAATTATAATCCCGTGCTGCAGGGCAAGTTCTGCTGCAAATCGGTACAGTGCCAGGCTGGCATCCCTGATTTCTTCAGCTTTCTGCTGACCGATCTGATCAAGCAGTTTTTCGAAGCTGATATTTTCATCATGTTCTCCTGCTGCGGCCTTGGTTGATGGCGTAAACAGGTTATGCGGTAATTTATCCGCCATTTTCAGGCCTGCCGGCAGAGAAATTCCGCAGACGCTTTGTGTCTGCTGATATTCTTTCCAGCCCGAGCCCGCCAGGTAGCCACGGACGATAGCTTCAACAGGTAGTACTTTCAGGTTTCTTACTACCATGCTGCGTCCCTGCAGCCATTCTTTCTCTGCCGGGCTTAATGGCAGGCTGGAAATGTCGGTAGATAATAGATGGTTGGGAATAATGTTGCGGGTCCTGTCAAACCAGAATTCAGCGACGCGAGTCAGTATGCGGCCCTTGCCGGGGATCTGTGTCGGCATGATGACGTCAAAGGCAGACAGCCGGTCACTGGCGACAAATAGCAGGCGCTCATCGTCAATGCGATATATTTCTCTCACCTTGCCGCTGGCAATGTGTTCAAGGCTGGTGATGGTTTCTGTTTTAAGCGCCATGCCGGTTAAGTTTTTCGTTTAATTATTCAGGGTAGCCATTTCATTCAGCTATCGATTCTATCTCTTGTACATTAAGGCAGAGTTATTTCCTTCGTTTTCCTGCGATCTCTGAGAGTAAAATGTTTCACGTTTTACGGGTTAGGTGTTACGTAACGCATGAATTGTAAGCCATAAAACAAACCACCCTGTTCACCCATGCTCTGCGATAAACACCTGGGTTTTGAAGGCCGTTATCCCGCGGATTTCGCAGTGAAATTTCCCTAATCGCCGTGATCATGTTCGATGTGCTTATGGATGAAATCACGGATAAAAAACATTGGTCGCGCACTGCTGAAGCGATCAATCGCCTCACCCTTATGAAATAGAATGACAGTAGGAAAGCCGCGTACGTTGTAGCGGCCAGCCAGCTTCATGTTTTCGCCTTCATCGACTTCGACTTTGGCCAGTAGTACCAGCCCCTGTTCTTCCTCTACCGCTTTATAAAGATTGGGTGCGAGAACGTGGCAGGGGCCGCACCAGTCGGCCCAGAAATCAACCAGTATCGGCAGTTTATGAGATTGCTGAATAACTTTAGCATCAAACTCTGGCAGATTAATGTCAATCACATGTGGATGATCTGGTTTAATGTTATGCATCTGAATTTTTCGTGATATTTCTGCTGTGCAACGGTGTTCAGGTTCTTGAATAAACAATGCTGCCAGCTAGCAGGGTGGTGATGACGCGGCCTTTCAGTGGCCAGTTTTTGAAAGGGGTGTTATGACCTTTGCTGAGCAGTTTTGTATGGTCTAACAGCCACTCCTCATGCGGGTCAAATATACAGATATCTGCCAGGCAGCCTGTACTCAGGCTGCCTGCCTCGATGCCGAGCAGGGCAGCTGGACCGGAACTCAGGCTGGCGATCAGTGTGCTGAGGTCTATGACATTTTCATGAACCAGTTTCATGCCGAGCGGCAGCAGGGTTTCAAGACCTGAAATGCCGGATGCTGCTTCGCTGAAGGCCGCCAGTTTTGCATCTCGTTCATGCGGCTGATGGTCCGAGCAGATTGCCTGAATGTCGCCTTGTGCGACGGCTGTACGCAGGGCCTCTTTATCTCTTTCTGATCTTAATGGCGGCATCACACGGCACAGGGTATTGAAGTCAGAGACATCGTATTCGGTCAGGTGCAGTTGATGAATGGCAATATCGGCAGTCACTTTAAGGCCTCTGTCACGTGCCTCTACGATAAGCTCGATTGAACGCGCACTGGAGAGACGGGCGAAGTGTGCCCTGACGCCTGTCTGTTCAATAAGTGCCAGATCACGGGCGACGATAACGGTTTCTGCTGCCTCCGGTATCCCGGCCAGGCCGAGACGCGTACTGATCTCGCCTTCGTGCATGCAGCCGTTGTCACTTAGCCAGGGGTCGTTGGCATGCAGTATCAGCAGCAGACCAAAGCTGGAGGCATATTCCATTGCGCGTCGCATGACCATGGTGTTGGTGATGGTATGCTGCTCATTACTGAATGCCACACAGCCTGCCTGATGCAATGCGTGTATATCTGACAGGGTTTCGCCAGTCAGAGCGTTTGTCAGAGCTCCCAGCGGAAGTATATGTGTCAGACCGATTTCTCTGCCACGATGGGTCAGCATATTGGCCATTGCAGGTGTATCGATAATGGGTGTGGTATCCGGCGGGCAACAGGTGGTCGTTATACCGCCAGCCACGGCGGCAGCACATTCACTTTTCAGTGTCGCCTTGAACTCCTGGCCGGGTTCGCGCATACGCACACTGAGATCAATCAGGCCGGGGCATATGATCTGATTCGCTGCCTCGATGGTCTTATCTGCGCTGAAACCCTCAGGTACATCGCCTGAGGCAATGATATGGCCGTTGGCTACAAAAAGGTCTTCTACCCTATCAATATTATTGGCAGGATCGATAAGTCTTCCGCCCCGGATATGTATATTTATCTGCTCAGCCATTGCCTTCTCCGCCGAGGATCATCGCCATCACTGCCATTCTGACAGCAATGCCGTTGGTGACCTGTGCAAGGATGACCGATCGCGGGCCGTCCGCCACCTCCGAAGATATTTCCAACCCACGGTTGATCGGGCCGGGGTGCATGATAATGGCATCATCTGCCGCGGCTGCCAGTCGGTCTGTAGTCAGGCCATAGAGATTAAAATATTCCTGTTCACCCGGAATATAGGCATTGTGCATACGTTCTTTCTGCAGTCGCAGCATCATTACCACGTCAACACTGTCAAGTCCCTGCTGAAGGTCATTATAGACATGCACCCCTAGCCGTTCTATTTGTGAGGGCAGCAGGCTGTTGGGGGCGATAACCCTGATTTCGTGGGCACCAAGGGTGTTCAGGGCATGTATCTGTGAACGGGCGACGCGCGAATGAAGGATGTCACCGACGATGGCCACGCGCAATTCATTGAAAGGACCCTTGTGCTGGCGAATAGTGAACATATCCAGCATCGCCTGCGTCGGATGCGCATGCTGACCGTCACCGGCATTGATGATATGCACGTGATCCGGCACATGGCGGGCGATCAGCTCTGCCACACCACTCTTTGCATGGCGGATAATAAACAGGTCGGTATGCATGGCCTCAAGAATGTTTACGGTGTCCAGTAGTGTCTCGCCTTTGCTGGTTGATGAGGTAGTCGGATTCAGATTGATGACGTCTGCAGACAGGCGCTTGGCGGCGATTTCAAAGGTGGTGCGGGTGCGGCTACTGTTCTCAAAAAAGAGATTAACCACCGTATGGCCTCGCAGCAAGGGCAGTTTTTTTATCTCGCGCTGGCCAAACTGGGTGAATTTATCTGCGGTGGTGAGTATCTGCTCGAGCGTTTCTTTTTTGAGGCCGTCTATAGACAGAAAGTGGCGCAGTTTACCGTTGTTGGTATACTGCAGATGCTGCCTCATGATTGATTGTCCCCAGCTGCCAGGTCTCCCACCATCAGTGACAGTTTTTCCGGACCGGTCAGTTTTATTTGTTGATCCGGCCTCAGATCCAGCGTAATACCACAATAGTCAGCCCGTATGGGTAGCTCATGGCCATTTCTTTCTACCAGCACACAAAGACGAATTGAGGCGGGGCGGCCATAGTCAAAAATTTCATTCATGGCGGCGCGTACGGTGCGCCCCGTTTGCAGTACATCATCGATCAGCAGGATATGGCGATCACTGATATCCTGCGGAATGTTTGAGGCTTTGACTTCGGGGTTGAGGCCAATACGGCTGAAGTCATCACGGTAGAAGCTGATGTCCAGACTGCCGCAGGCTTCGTTAATGGTCAGCCGCTGATGCAGGATTTCTGCCAGCCATGAACCGCCGGTATGAATGCCGATAATTATGGGGTCTATGGCAAGCAGTGGAGTAAGATCGGTGACCAGTTTGTCCAGCAGTGCAGAGACGTCGACATCAATCTTTTTTGTCATTCCCAAGCCGTCCATTCAAGAAGGTTTGCAGGATCTCTCTGGCCGCATAACTGTCGACCAGGCCCCTGGCACGCTGGCTATTATAGCCTGCCTCACGTATTTCAGATAGTGCCATATGCGAGCTGAGTCTTTCATCAACATGATGTACGGGCAAATTGTAACGGCCGTGCAACTGGTTGCCGAATCGTCGTGCTCTGGGCGTTACCGGGTTGTCACTTTTATCCATCTGAACAGGCCAGCCGACGATCAGGGCATCCGGCTGCCATTCGTCTATCAGTCGTGAGATGTGGCCCCAGTCCGGCTGGTCATTTTTAACCCTTATGGTATCCAGCGCCGTTGCACTGTTCGAGACGGTGTTGCCTACGGCTACGCCAATTCGCCTGGTGCCGTAGTCAAAGCCGAGATAGGTGGCTGATTTCATGCGCTGCCGGAATAATAGGACATCTTGCTGAGATCAATTCCCGCAAGGCTGGCCGCAGCCTGCCAGCGTTTCTCGACAGCCGTTTCAAAAATCAGCCGCCTGTCGGCAATCGCATAGACCCAGGAATTTTCAGACATTTCGCGTTCAAGTTGAGACGCTGCCCAGCCGGCATAACCGAGGGTCAGCAAATAATGTTCTATCTTTTCTCCCTCTGCCAGGGCTTCGAGAAAGTCTGCTGAGGTTGTCAGGCGCAGTTCGTCACCTATCTGCAAAGTGTTATCCCATTGATGGCTGTTGTCATGCAGGGCAAAAACATGATCTGGACGTACAGGGCCGCCGTGCCAGACAGGCTGATCCGGTATCACCAGCTTGTTAGTCGGCAGGCCGGCATCACTGAACAACTCGGCCACGGTTAGTTGCAGGGGCTGGTTAATAATCACACCCATCGCCCCCTCATCATCATGGTGACAGATTAGGGTCACACTATGGCCGAAATTTTCATCCTGCAGGGAGGGCATGGCGATAAGGAAATGGTTGGCAAGTGATTTCACTGACTGGTCAAACGGTCACCATGCTGGAACTTCCAGGTACGGGTGATATGGATGATATCAACATCATCACGAAAATTTTTAGGGAAAGGGGAATAGGGGGCGGCCAGACGGACAATACGAATTGCTGCATCGTCCAGTGCCTTGTGACGTGAACTGCGCCGCACATTAATGCTGTCCAGTCTGCCATCAGGCAGAATCGCCACATCCAGAATCAGACTGCCGGCCAGGTTGCGGCGTTTCGCCTCTTCTGGGTAATTCAGGTTGCCGATACGCTCGACCTTGGCACGCCAGGCATCCATATAAGAGGCATATTTATACTCACGTGTACGTGCCGTGAGAAATTTTTTACGTGGCCGCTTCTGATAGTTCTGCTGCTGCAGGGATATTTCTGCCAGTAAACGATCCCGTTCATTGGTCAGATTCATCTGCTGCGGCAGGCCGATTAATGGCTTCTGCTCCCGGGTTTTCATTTTCTTGTTTTTTAGCGGTTGCGTAAGTGTTTTCTGTTTTTTTGTCTCAGCTACCAGCACCTTGTCAGTCTGTGATTTAATGTCTTCGGCGGCGGTACTTGCCGGTCGAAAAACAGGCTGCGACTGCTTGCTGGTAGAAGTGCCGGGTAGCGGGCTGGTTGCCCGCAGTGGCAGGTCGCTGTCGCCGCCGCCCTGCTGGCTGGCGTTGGCAAGAAAATCCGCTTTATCGGGTTCATCTTTCGTATGCGCCTGCACCAGCGTGATTTCGAGCTGAGGCGGTGTATCTCTGGCATGTTTGTCTGGCAATGAAAACGTTAGCCCGAGTATCAGTACAATATGCAGCAGTGCTGCACCAATCAGGGTGATGCCAAGGTCGTTGTTGTTGTCCTGATTACTGAATAGTTCGGCGTAGCTCATGCTGTGTTTATAAGTCTCTTTTCTATCGAGGTTGCAATTATAGCGTTAAACAGACCAAAAAAAACGCCTGCTGTAATCAGTATGGGTGTTAATGCAAGTATTCCCGGATGTGGGATAAACAGCCACCACGCCACCAGCAGCTGAGCCATTACGTGGCTGATACTGGCGGCTATGCTGACGCCCGCCATACCGACCCACGGGCGTATGCCTGTCCATAGTACAAGCATGGCGAATAAACTTGCCAGTGCACCGCTGAGGCTAAGAAAAAAAGTTGGCGACATGAAGGTGCCCAATAGCAGGCTGCCAGCTGTTACCCGCAGCAGGCTGACCCATGCGGCAAATCGCCAGCCGTAGCGGAACAGCACTAGCAGGGTAACAATATTCGCCAGCCCCGGCTTGATGCCCGGAACTGGACTGGGGAAACTGCTTTCCAGTACATGGATAACGATTGCCAGAGCGGCAAATGCCGCAATCTTTCGGTCTTCCTCGGTAATTTCGATTTGTTTGTTCAAGATAAAGTTTTCAGTTTTTAGTTTTCAGCTTTCAGTTTTCAGTTTTCGGTTTTCAGTATCTGGTTTTGATTTTACCGAAAACCGAATACAGAAAACCGAACACTATGTGTTAAGGAGCCTCTTATTAGTTATAATATAATCAATAAGAGGCTCCTTAAAAGTTAATCCCATCAAACCGCTCCTTGTTCGAAATTAGTGACACCCCCACTTTATTTGGCAGGCAAACTATGTTGTCTCCGCTGTGCTGGTGCCAGCCGCTTAATATGCAAATTTTTCCATGGCAGGGAGAGCTGAGCATTCGAACCCTGCCGTCGCGGATTTCCATGACGCTATCGCCAAGCTCACCGGTTACGGCGATCCGCTGCCGATTTTTTATCGGGTAAATAACGGGTGGCTGATCGCCAGCAGTGATCTCTATTGCAGTTGTCGAGCCAGGGTCACGTTGTGTCATTGACCACGATAAGGGAACAAGCAGCAGGCCAAGGAACAGGATGAGCCAGTCTCCGGCTTTCATTTTTAACATTGCTTTCAAGTTTCAAGTTTCAAGTTTCAAGTCAAAGGCTTGCTGATGATGATCCTGTTTTTATTTCCCGGTTCAAGTTTAATTCTTTTTTGCATGGATGGTGTCATGATTATACGTCCCTGTTTGTCGATCATCATTACGTCTGAAACGGCCATTTTTTTTGCAAGCTGCTGCCAGTCATCCGGGCCGGCTATAAATAATGCGGTACTGGCGGCATCAGCTAATGCTCCGTTCTTATGCAGGACGGTGACCGATACTGCCTGATCAGCAGGGTAGCCGGTGCGGGGGTCTATGATATGGTGGTAGCGCTTGCCCTCGTGAGTAAAGTAGCGCTCATAGTCTCCAGAGGTGAAGACACACTCATCATTTTCCAGATTGATGCTTGCAATGATCCCTTCACCGGATGGATCACGTATCCCTATCCGCCAGGCACGCTGCCCCTGGTCGCCGATTCCGCAGAGATCACCACCGGCATTGATCAAGGCATTTTTTATGCCGAGGCCGTGCATTTTTTTTAGTCCGGCGGAGACAGCATACCCCTTGGCTATCGCACCAAGGTCAAGTTGCAGCCATGAGTTGTTGCCTCGCAGTCGTCCATCCTCGATATCGACATCATTCATGGTTGGCAGCTGTTGCAACAGGCGGTCAATAGTATTCTGGTCCGGTGGATAACGGGGCTGCTCAGAACCCTGGAAGCCCCAGGCCTGAATCAGTTTACCAATCACCGGATTAAACAGACCATTACTCATTTCTGAATAATGTTTCGACAGCTTAATCAGTGCTAATACTGCACTGTTGGCGGTAAACCATTGTCCACTGGTAAGCAGGGAACTTGTTTGTGTCAGCAGGCCGGGCTGCCAGGCGTGCCAGTCGTTATGCATACGATCGAAATCAGCAAACAGGCTCGCGCTGGCCCGGTTCGCCAGAGACTTGTTATCGCTGCGTATTTTTATTTCTATCAGAGTGCCGAAGGCAAAGGATTGATAGCGATAAAGGCTTTGCCTTTCGCAGGCGGTGAGTAATGCTGTCAGGATGAACAGCGCAGATGCCACCCACCGGCGATATCTCATGCAGGTAAACGCAGTTCTATGGCATCCATTAAATCACCGGCAATATCCAGTTCGAACTGCTTGTCCAGTTCACGTATACAGGTCGGGCTGGTGACATTGATTTCAGTCAGATAGTCACCGATAACATCCAGGCCAGCGAACAGTATGCCTTTTTCTTTCAGTACAGGCCCGACCTGCTCGCAGATCCAGTAGTCCCTGTCACTTAGCGGGACACCTTTGCCGGTACCGCCGGCAGCCAGATTGCCACGGGTTTCACCGGCCAGGGGGATGCGTGCAAGCGCGTAGGGGCTGGGGATTCCATCGACCATTAATATGCGTTTATCACCCTCTCTGATCTCAGGAATGAAGCGCTGCGCCATGATGCTGGTCGTCCCGTGCTGTGTCAGCGTTTCGATGATCACCCCTTTATTGGGGTCGTTGCTCTGTACCCGGAAAACCGATGCACCGCCCATGCCGTCCAGTGGTTTGAAAATACAGTCCCCATGTTCCTGAATGAACTGGCGTAGTTGATATTCAGAGAGTGTCACCAGTGTAGGGGGTGCGCACTGCGGGAAGCTGGCGGTAAAGAACTTCTCATTACAGTCACGCAGGCTTTGCGGTTTATTAACGATCAATGCGCCCTGTCGTTCAACCAGTTCCAGCATATAGGTGGTGTAGATATACTCAAGATCAAACGGCGGATCCTTGCGCATTAAAATTGCACTGCATTCAGATAGCTCATGCGTGTTCGTTGGCGATAGCTCCAGCCAGGGCTCCTGTTCCGGTAGAAGTTTTACCAGCTGGCTTTCTGCGTAGACTATGCCATCGCGGGTAAAAAGGTCTGCCTGCTGCATATAACGCACCTGCCAGCCCCGTTTCTGTGCCGCCAGTATCATCGCCCAGGTGCTGTCTTTGGCAATATTTATCTGTTCAATCGGATCCATAATGACGCCGATAATAATGGGCTTATTCATGCTGCTACCGTTGCTTTCAGTGTATTGATTTCTCGCGCTGCAGCCAGCAAGGCCAGCCGACTGATTACGCCATAAGTATAAAACCGGTTTGGGTCAGCATCCGGGGCGGCTGATTTATCCGGTAGAGTACAGGTGTCGGCGAAGGCCAGTGGTTCAAAGTGCATGCCGGGGGCATTCAGATTTTCGTTAATGCCCCGGTTGGTATGCACACGGTAGAAGCCGCCAACGACTGAATGGTCGATCATGTAGACTACCGGCTCGGCAATAGCATTGTTGTCTCCCCAGGTTTCAAAGGTAAAAACACCTTCCTGTACCAGTACATCACTGACTGTGCTGCCGCCTTTCCCTCGTGCCATCTTGTTCCTCTGCTTCCTGTTAAGTCCCTGGATTTCAGACGGGTCACGTATGGTCATAATGTTCATGCCATAGGTGCCGGCATCGGCCTTGGCAATAACGAAGGGTTCTTCTTTGATACCGTATTCCTTATACTTTAATTTAATTATCCCAAG
>JAYEGM010000074.1:0-15990 GCA_034659075.1 Pseudomonadota bacterium | reverse complement strand
GGGGAAGATGCTGGGAGGCCCACTGACATTTAGTGTGAAAACACTTAAGTCAGGCCAGCCGCCTGTGATTGAAGTCGAGGCAAAGGGTGAGGCGCATGCCAGCCAAATGGAGCCAATACTGGGCGACTGGATAGTCAAAGAGCTCAGCGGTAAGACTGCCTGGCAGGGGAAGATGAAATTTGATCCGGACGTGGTTAGTCTGAATGTAAAATCTGATCTCACAGGGCTTGCTTTGTCTTTCCCTTATCCGCTGGCAAAAGAAAGCAACGAAAGACTGCCACTGAAACTGGATGTCAGCTTTTTACCGGATAACAGGACAAGGCTAGCTTTTTTTATGCCTGCCTTCACCAATGGAAAATTATTTTTTTCTGTGGTGGAAGATGAAATGGCTTTAGCTTTAACAGGTGGATGTCTGCTGATTGGCAAGAACAAGGCAGCTTGTGATGATAAAAAAGGTCTTTCAGTAGCCGTCGAGCAGGCTTTTCTGGATCTCGACCCATGGGACAGCTATATAAAAAGACAGGAAGGCGACGACGGTTTACCAGAAGTGTTGACACGGATGACCGCTAAGATAGGTACAGCATTTTATGCCGGGGTGGATATGGCAGATTTAGCTGCCGGGTTTGACCGCCAGAAGGATGGCAGCTGGCAGGGAGCAATAAGGGGTGAACGGATAAAAGGAGACATTGAATTTAACTGGGAGCGATCTTCACGCTGGGCGAAAATACAGCTTGCACATTTGATATGGAACGAAGCGGAAAAAGAAACCGTATCCAGTGAAACAGCACAGGATCCCAGAAAATTCCCCAGCCTGAACGTTACCATCGATGATCTGGTATTCCATAATATGAAACTGGGCCGCCTGAGTATGCAGGGGGAGCCAACAGTAAATGACTGGGAACTGCAAATACTGAAGCTTAACAG
The DNA here is from genome assembly GCA_034659075.1 of Pseudomonadota bacterium. Lineage (GTDB taxonomy): Bacteria > Pseudomonadota > Gammaproteobacteria > BMS3Bbin11 > BMS3Bbin11 > BMS3Bbin11. The sequence continues at coordinate 15,066 of JAYEGM010000074.1, read as the reverse complement.
GCCGGATATGAAGGTTATTGCCAATGGGCACTGGCGAGGACAGGCCGATGATCATTCATCAAGTTTTGATGTGGATTTCACCAGTACTGATATGCGGACAACCCTGACAGCACTAGACTATGATATTGATCTGGAAAGTGAACTATTTCGCACAACTGGGCATATTTCGTGGAAAGGAGCGCCCTATGATTATGACCTGGGAATTCTTGACGGCACACTTGAAATCTTTTCGGAAAAGGGGCGCCTGTCAGGTGTGGAAGTCGGGGCAGGGAGATTGCTGGGAGTGCTCAATATAGAAAGCCTGCGTCGTCGTCTGTTGCTTGATTTCAGTGATCTGTCAGAAGAAGGCTTTGCTTTTGATGAAATAGAGGCAGATATGACAATCAAGCAGGGGGTTGCCGAGGTATCGAAACTCATCATGCCCGGCCCCTCGGCTACCATTCGACTCCAGGGTCAGTTGAATCTTGTTGAAGAAAGTGTCGATATGAAAATGTCTATTTCTCCTGCTGTAGGGGGCAACCTGGCAATAGCTGGCTTTGTGCTTGGCGGCCCCGCTGGTGGCTTTGTGACCCTGCTGGCATCAAAGGCAATCAAAGAACAGATGGATAAAGTTACCAATTACCAGTATACAATTCGTGGTCCATGGGATGATCCGGTGGTTGATAAGATACAATCAGACGGAGAAAATGGGGAAGCAGGCTCTATTGAGGGCCAGCTGGAGTAAAATGAAGGATAGAAGGAAACATCTATGACAAAAGTTGCTGCAATACAAATGACATCGGGGCCGGACGCAGCTGCCAATCTCTTTGAGGCGGGCAGGCTGATAACACAGGCCGCCGATTCCGGGGCAAAGCTGATCGTCCTGCCGGAAAACTTCTGCCTGATGCCAATGAAAGATTCTGACCGTCTTGCTGAAGCTGAGCAGGCCGGTAATGGACACATACAGAATTTTCTTGCTGAAGCAGCACGCCGACATAAAATCTGGCTGGTTGGCGGCACAGTGCCATTGGCATCAGAGACCTCAGATAAATGCCGCAGCGCCTGTCTGGTCTTCGATGACCAGGGTGAGCGGGTTGCCCGCTATGACAAGATACATTTATTTGATGTAGAACTGGATAATTCTGAGGCCTATACCGAGTCTGCTACGATAGAAGCAGGCAGCGATGCAGTAGTCATTGACACACCTTTTGGCCGACTTGGTCTGGCTATTTGCTATGACCTGCGCTTTCCTGAATTATTTCGCCAGCTGTCGCAGCAGGGTGCCCAGATCCTGGCAGTCCCTTCCTCTTTTACGGCAATAACCGGCAGCGTGCATTGGGAAGTGCTGGTGCGGGCGCGCGCCATCGAGAATCAGGCCTATATGCTGGCTGCTGCACAGGGTGGCTTTCATGTAAATGGCAGAGAAACCTATGGCGATACAATGATCGTAGATCCCTGGGGCCGGGTAGCCAACCGTCTTTCCCGCGGGCCCGGTGTCGTGCTGTCGGATATAGACCTTGATCTATTAGGTGATATTCGAAAAAACCTGCCTTCGTTAAAGCATCGGCGACTTGAATGTTGAACAGAAAGTTTTAAGATTTATGTATTACGTTTTACGTGAAATCAACGTCGCTGACCCCATTTATAGCGTATAACCCTATTACCTGCCTTCACTAACTCAGGCAGACCCAATCAAGGAAGCATATATGTCAGAAATTATGGAGCTGGCGCGCCAGCGTTTGCTGGAGCCCACTGCACTCGGTGATCAGGAGCTGGACAGGCTAATGTCCCAATTGATGAGTAATCAGGTGGATTATGCCGATATATATTTTGAGTATAGTCGCCACGAAAGCTGGAACCTGGAAGAAGGGAAGGTAAAGTCAGGCAGTCATAATATTGATCAGGGTGTCGGAATTCGTGCAATTAGCGGCGAGAAGACCGGTTTTGCTTATTCCGATGAACTGGCACTGCCAGCACTGGAGCAGGCAGCAAATACAGCAAGGGCGATCGCATCAGGCGGTGAAAACAAACAGCTTGCAGTGAGCTGGAAAGGTGAATCAAATCGCGCCTTATACGCGGCTATCGACCCGATAGACACACTGACTGATCAGGCCAAGGTTGACCTTCTGGAGCAAGTGGAGGCGGAAGCCCGCAAGCAGGATACACGTGTTTCTCAGGTAATGGCCAGTTTGTCCTCGGTTCAGGATGTTGTGCTTATTGCAGCCAGTGACGGTACGCTGGCCGCTGATATTCGTCCAATGGTGAGGCTGAACGTTACTGTCATTGTCGATGACAAGGGCAGTCGTGAACAGGGGGCGGCAGGTGGTGGCGGGCGTTTTGGCCTGACTGTTTTTACCGATTCAGACAGGGCCCTGCAATATGCCAGGGAGGCCGTGCGGCAAGCTTTGATTAAACTGGAAGCCAAGGCGCCGCCTGCCGGTATGATGCCGGTTGTGCTTGGCCATGGCTGGCCGGGGATATTGCTGCATGAAGCGATAGGTCATGGTCTGGAGGGGGATTTCAACCGCAAAGGAACATCCGCTTTTTCAGGGCGTGTCGGTGAGAAGGTGGCCTCTGAATTGTGTACAGTGGTTGACGATGCCACGTTGCCGGACAGGCGAGGCTCTCTAACCATCGACGATGAAGGGACAGCTGGACAGAATACAGTGCTGATTGAAGACGGCATTCTTAAAGGATATATGCAGGACAAAATGAATGCACGCCTGATGGGGGTAGCGGCGACAGGCAATGGCCGGCGCGAATCCTATTCCTGCCTGCCGATGCCGCGCATGACCAATACCTATATGCTGGCTGGAAAATCAGATCCTGAAGAAATTATTGCCTCGGTAGACAAGGGTTTATATGCCGTCAACTTTGGTGGCGGGCAGGTAGATATTACCTCCGGTAAGTTTGTCTTTACCGCTTCTGAAGCCTACATGATCGAAAACGGTAAAATCAGCTATCCGGTCAAGGGTGCAACCTTGATAGGCAGCGGCCCGGAAGTCCTGACCCTGGTATCGATGGTCGGTAATGATCTGGAACTGGATCACGGTGTCGGTGTCTGCGGCAAGGACGGGCAAAGTGTGCCCGTCGGCGTTGGCCAGCCAACACTGAAAATCGATGAGCTGACAGTAGGGGGTACCGAACTATGAGTACCGCAAAAAATCTGCAGGCGACACTGCAATCAGATGTCAGGGACATCGCCAGCCCCCTGCAGGATGTGGTTGAGCAGGTGCTGGAGGCGGCTAGCCGATGTGGCGCCAGCAGTGCCGAGGTCGATGCGAGTCTGTCACAGGGATCATCGCTGACAGTACGCCTGGGCGAAATTGAAACCGTTGAACATAATCGTGATAAATCTTTATCATTGACCGTCTTCTTCGGCAAAAAAAGCGGTTCGGCCAGTACCTCGGATATGACTGCTGATGGCATACAGCATACCGTTAATGCGGCCTGCAGTATTGCCAAATTAACCGCAGAAGATGATTGCGGTGGTCTGGCAGATGCCGACAGAATGGCGACAGAGTTTCCCGACCTTGATCTCTGGCATCCATGGAACCCGGATGCGGATACAGCACGTGACCTTGCCATGCAGTGTGAAGCAGTCGCACGCGAGACCGGCGATGCCATCAGTAATTCGGAAGGTGCCACCGTCAGCAGTCATGAGGGTGTAGGTATTTATGCCAATACACATGGTTTTAACGGTATCCGCTACGGCAGTCGGCACTCTCTCAGCTGCTCGGTCATTGCCAGTGACGGCGAGGCAATGGAACGCGACTATTGGTACAGCGTGGCCCGTGACCGTACAGAAATGCAGTCTGCAGAGGAGGTAGGCAGAATTGCAGGGCAGCGAACACTGGATCGCCTCGGCTCCCGAAAAATTGCCAGCTGCCAGACACCGGTTATCTATGAAGCACAGGCGGCGGGCAGCTTATTGTCTCATCTGATATCGGCCATTAGCGGCGGTGCATTGTATCGGAAATCATCATTTTTACTCGATCACAAAGGTAAAAAGATTTTCCCGGAGCACATCAATATTTCTGAAGACCCGTATATACCCGGGGCACTGGGTTCAGCGGCTTTCGATAATGAAGGTGTAGCTACACGTGCGCATTCAATAATCAAACAAGGCGTACTGATGGATTATGTCCTCGGCAGCTATTCCGCCCGAAAACTGGGTTTGCAGACCACAGGCAATGCCGGTGGTGTACATAACCTGATGATAGAACACGGTGAGAAAGATCTGCCGGCCCTGATGAAACAGATGGGAACCGGCCTGCTGGTGACTGAACTGATAGGCATGGGCATTAATAACGTAACCGGTGATTATTCCCGGGGTGCAGCCGGCTTCTGGGTAGAGAATGGCGAGATCCAGTATCCGGTCAGTGAAATTACCGTGGCTGGTAATTTACTGGATATGTTCCAGAACTTTGTTGAGATAGGTAATGATCTGGACAGACGGGGAAATACCATTACCGGCTCGATTTTACTTGAGCAGATGACGGTGGCGGGGGAGTAGTACTTGTGCTTCCGCACAGCAGTCAAATGCTAAGATGTTAGCAATTAAAAAACGAGATTCATCACATGAAGATATTAAAGTCGTTATTGGTACTCCTGGTTTTTCTTCTGCCTTTCAGCCAATCCTGGGCTGATGGGAAATTGAAGCTTCAGAAAGTAACCGAGGATGTATATGCAATTGTTGGTGAGCTTGGTAACCGAACAGCAGAAAATCTAGGAAATAATGCAACATTTGGATTCGTTGTTACAACAGAAGGTGTTGTACTCATTGATTCGGGTGCTACTTATAAGGGAGCTCAAAAAATTGACCTGCTCATCAAAAAGGTTACAGACAAGCCAGTTGTCACGGTGATCAATACCGGGGGGCAAGATCATCGCTGGTTAGGTAATGGGTACTTTAAAAAACAAGGTGCACAAATTATTGCCAGTGAAGCAGCAGTGAGTGACCAAAAAGTACGCACTCAGGATCAATTTATTAGTCTGGGCAATCTTGTTGGAGACGAAGTTATTATAGGCACAGATGCTGTTTATGCCGAAAAAACATTCAAAGAACAATTCGAGTTTAAACTGGGTGACACCCTGTTCAAGGTACGCCATTCAGGTCAAGCGCACACGCCTGGCGATAGTTTTATCTGGCTTCCTCAAAAAAATGTCATGTTTACAGGGGATATTGTCTATACCCAGCGTATGCCTGGTGTTGGGTCTCAATCAAACAGTAAAAGTTGGATCGATGTTTATCAATCAATGGCCGCCTATAAGCCAAAGCATGTTGTTCCAGGGCATGGTCAGGCTACTGATTTGTCTAGTGCCGATGCAGATACTTATGATTATTTGGTCTTTTTGCGAGAATCAGTATCGGCTTTTATAGAAAGCGGTGGCGATATTACTGATATTGGCAGCATTGACCAGTCGAAATTTAGCCACCTTCTGAATTATAAAACCCTGGCTGGAAGAAATGCGCAGCAAGTTTATACCGAACTTGAATGGGAATAAATTGCTAACAATCGCATACACTTGGACAGCAAAAAGTGCCGCTTCGCTCTGCTTTGTGTTGCCGGTGATGCCAGGCGCCTATCTCAGGCTGGCAGTAGGGGTGCTGTTGTTAGCTGGGCGTGGGCCACAGCTACCGGCTTAAAACTTGGCAGAGCGAATAGCCGCAATCCTTTGCGGACATTGGTGGTAAACACCCATTTCCACTCTTGTTGAGTCACAACATGCTGAAATCAACAATTCACTGGAATATGTCGATTCGGTATAACATCATAAATTACCGAATCGGTATTAATCACTGTCATAGAGCGGAGGATAATTCGTTTTGTGGTGATATATTTATCTGTGCTGCGACAGGTATAATGGCGTACTTTACATCCCTTGGTTGGACATTACCGTGAATGATGAGATCAATTACAAAGCTAACCCTCTGCACGGTGTTAGTTTAAAAAACTTGTTGATTGAAATGGTGGATCACTACGGTTTTGATATTCTCTTTGCCTATTTAAATATCAATTGTTTTAAGACCAATCCGAGCATTGATTCCAGTGTGAAGTTCCTTAAAAAAACAGATTGGGCACGTGAAAAAGTTGAAGCGTTCTATTTGTATGAATTTAAAAACTTACCTAGAGCATCTGACGAACAGTTTCAATTGCCGCCTAGAGATCGCATTGTGCCAGAAGATCAAAAGCCGGGAGAGCCTGCTGAATTAAGTCTAGAAGATGCTGAACGATTGCGCGAAAAACGTGCTAAGAAATCGGCTGCGTATCGCTCGGGTTCGGGTAAGAATTATGGCGCTCAACGAAACGGCCGGTATTCTAATGATCGAGATAATGATGGCGTTCGGAAGGATGATCGCGAATCGTCGAATTCTTCAAGTACCCCTGTTGATAGTGGTTTAGATCCATGGGCGAAGTGGAAAAAGTAAATTGGGTTTCAAGGTTTGTGCAGGGTATTAGACATGTCTCTTAATGGACCAGCCTGTGTGAAAACACATTAATATTTTAGTTGATTGGGACAGGGTGACACTTTAACTAGTGAACCTCACTGATAATAGCTAGATCATCCCTCATTGACGCCAGTGCGAAGGTAAAGGCGCGGTGTTTCTCCACCCAATATTCAAATTCAGTGTTTTCACACAGGCTGGGCCGAAAGCAGCTGTTCAAATTGCCATTGATAAGGGCCTTGGCACGGATTTTGATGTTCATCCCCTTTTGGGTTGTCGAGCACTGGAAAGCTGGACCGGATAAAGTGCGGTGCCTGTCTGAGGGCGTAGCCCGAGTTCACCGTGCCCGGTCCAGACTGAAGCGCGCAGAGTAGCCGCAGGCCAGCACAAAACCACAACCCTGATGCGCTACCCCCCATTTCCATATATAATTAACCGCTTATCCTTGAAAAAGGTAAAAAAAGACACCATATCAGGCGTATATAACCGGCAAAAGCCCAGAGAGAACAGAAACAGGACAGACACATGCCAATCTATGAATACAAATGTGAGGAATGTGGCCATCAGATGGAGGCTATCCAGAAGTTTTCCGATGACCCGCTGACCGAGTGCCCGAAATGTAAAAAGCAGGCATTGAAAAAGATGCTTTCCGCTTCGGCTTTCCATTTGAAAGGAACCGGCTGGTACGAGACTGATTTCAAGGGTTCAGGTAGCAAGCCAGAAAAAAAGGAAGCTGCCTGCAGCACATGCCCGGCAGGAAATGCGTCAAAATAGGCGACTCTTATTTATTTTAAAAACATCAGACCGCTGGTTCTAGCGAGCCAGCGGTTTTGTTATTCCATCAGCAGGCAGGCAATATTGACATGATGCGTACACACAATTGTGGCGAAGTCACAGAAAAACACATAGACAGCACAGTTGAATTATGCGGCTGGGTCAACCGCCGGCGTGATCATGGCGGGGTTATCTTTATCGACCTGCGCGATCGTACCGGCCTGGTCCAGGTCGTGTTTGACCCGGATGAAGCGGCTGCCTTTGAACAGGCTGAGCACGTGCGCAATGAATATGTGCTGCGAGTAAAAGGGCGTGTACGACACCGTCCTGAAGGCACGGTGAACCTGAATATACCTACCGGCAAAATTGAAGTCTATACCACTGACCTGGAAGTGCTGAATACTTCCGAGCCGCTGCCTTTTCAGATTGATGATGATGACACTACTGAGTCAGTACGTTTGCGTCATCGTTTCCTTGATCTGCGTCGCGACTACATGCAGAAGAACATGCGTCTGCGTCATTCAATTGTACGATCTTTGCGCAGATATCTGGAGAACAGGGATTTTACCGAGATTGAAACACCAATACTGACGCGCTCGACGCCGGAAGGTGCTCGTGATTATCTTGTACCCAGTCGTACCCACCCCGGTGAGTTCTTTGCGTTGCCGCAGTCTCCGCAGTTATTTAAACAGCTGCTGATGGTGTCCGGTTACGAGCGTTATTATCAGATTGCCCGCTGTTTCCGTGATGAAGATCTGCGTGCAGACCGCCAGCCTGAATTTACCCAGCTGGATATTGAAATGTCCTTCATCGACCAGTCCGACATCATGAATATGATGGAAGATATGGTGCGAAACCTGTTTGCCGAAGTTATGGACATAGAATTGCCGAATCCCTTTCCGCAGTTGAGCTGGCATGAAGCCATGTCACGTTTCGGCAGTGATCGGCCGGATTTACGTATTCCTCTGGAGCTGGTAGACCTGGGCGACGTGATGCAGGATGTAGAGTTTAAAGTATTCTCTACCCCGGCAAAGGCCAGCGATGGCCGTGTGGCGGTAATGAGAGTACCGGGTGGCACCAGCCTGTCGCGTGCGAAGATTGACGCCTATACCGGGTTTGTCGGCCTCTATGGTGCACGCGGCCTGGCCTATGTGAAAGTGAATGAGGCAGCAAAGGGACGTGAAGGCCTGCAGTCGCCAATACTCAAATTCCTGCCGGACGAGGTGATTACTGCAATTCTGGAACGCACCGCTGCGGAAGATGGCGATCTGCTGTTCTTCGGCGCGGATTCTGCCAAAGTGGTGAATGATGCCCTGGGTGCGCTGCGCGAAAAGCTTGGCCATGACCTTGGCATGGTTGAAGGTGAATGGCAGCCATTGTGGGTCATCGACTTCCCGATGTTTGAGTATGACAGTAAAACTGCACGCAATGTTTCTTTGCATCATCCATTTACCTCACCAACAGTAATCGATGGCGAGATCGATCCCGCGACTGCACTGTCACGTTCCTACGACATGGTGCTAAACGGTTCTGAAATAGGAGGTGGTTCAATACGCATACATCAGAAGGATATTCAGGAAAAAGTTTTTGCCGCGCTGGGTATCGATGAAGACGAAGCCGATGAGAAGTTTGGTTTTCTGCTGGATGCACTGAAGTTTGGTGCACCGCCACACGGTGGAATTGCCTTCGGTATCGACCGCATCGCCGCGATGATGGCAGGCGCCGGTTCTATTCGCGATGTCATCGCCTTTCCGAAGACACAAAAAGCGGCCTGTCTGATGACTTCTTCACCGAATGAAGTGGATACAGCTCAGCTGCAGGAGTTAAACCTGAAGCTGCGTAAGCCGCTGCAGAAGGAAGGCAGTGATGATCTGGATGGTAATAAGAAAACTCCGGAATAGTCTGGATTAGCAGCAATATGCCTTCACCCTGGCGCAATTTTATAACAGCATTGAAATCACTGTTATGTCCATCCCGCCTGCTTTTTATACTGGTTATTTTTGTTCTGTTTGCTATCCAGATCGCAAGATCGGATGACAGTACTAATAATGAAACGCGAATTATCAGCTCGAATAATTCATCTACCGAAACTGTTCTCTATTACACGCTGCGCAATCACAGCGGTAAACAAACCATAGACGGCTACTATGGTGACCTGCGTGACAGCCCGCATACCGGCTTGTGTGAAGTAAAGATCAGTCCAACGGGATACGAGAACCTTACCTCACGTCTGCCTTTTTATATCTCTGACACAGATAAAGAGTTAGAGACTATAAAAGAATTTCCAGAACAAAAGTTATGGCAGGCCTTCGAACAGGCGGCTGAAGAATCAGCGGCGAACAGGGTCGTTCTCTTTGTACACGGTTATAACATTAACTTTGTTAAGGGCTGCAGCCGCTCTGCCGTGTTTCAGCAGACACTGGATGAGCACACGCGGCTGCTGCTGTTCAGCTGGCCATCAGACGGGACGCTGGTCAGCTATACACGGGACGAAGCGGATATCGAATGGAGTCAGCAGCCACTCGAGACGGTCATTCGAAAGCTGGTTGCTATTTACGGGGCGAAACGGCTGAATATCGTGGCACATAGTCTGGGGGCCAGGGGTGTCGTCAGGGTACTTCAACTGATCGCTCGTGAAGACGACAGCAAACAGATCAATGAGCTGGTGCTGCTGGCACCTGATATAGATGCCGGCGCTTTCCGTGCTGTCTTCCCTGATCTGAAAAAAATTACTCATCGTATCAGCCTTTATTCATCGGAAAATGATCAGCCATTACGCCTATCCAGCGAAGTACATGGCTACCCCCGTCTGGGTGAGGCGGGAGATAAAATGGTGGTGCTGAAGGGCATGGACACCATTGATGTAAGTATTTCAGGTGGTCGTGAAGTAACTGGGCATTTGTATCATCTTTATAATGATACTGTCAGGTCTGATATAGGCCGCTTGCTGTCAAGTGGTGAAACGGCTTCTATGCGGCCGAACATGAAGAAGCTGAAAAAAGATGGCTTGCCTTACTGGATGTTGTTGCCATCATCTGACGAGTAGGTTTTTACAAAATGATGAATATCTTTAAAGCATGCAATCACCGGGTTTTTGAGTTTTCTTTAACCTTTCACCTGTATTTTTTCAAAACTGCAACTCATAAATCAAGGCGCTGATAGCTTTGACAGAATCTTTATCCGGCTCATCCAGATTGAACCCGGTATCAAATAAATCAGGGTTGGCGTCGCTGGATTCCCAGATACTGTGCGCTTTGAGAGAGATCTTCTTTCGGTCTCCACTGTCGGATGCAGGCATTTCCAGTATTAAATCATAGTCTTTGTTTAACTCTATAGGGAATTCACTGAGCAGCATCAGGCCATCTTCCGAGATATCGACGACATGTCCCATTAGAGAGCCATCGCTCTGGTCGAACATGCGCAGGTAAAAAACAAGCTCCCAGCGGCGTCTTTGCCGTTTTTCAACTGCAAAAAAATGGCTTGCATCGGTCATCAGAATACCTCCTCACAAATTTCTTCATATTTTCTTTTAGTATAAATACACCAGCTGGCGTAAAAAGGGAAATTGGGTTTGATCAGTGCGAACAGAAATTATGGATATGCATTGCCTTTAAGCTGTTCGTTGCAATAGTTTTATCGGCTTAAGCCAGGGCATGGCTCAATTGTGTATGGACTATTAAGGCGTCAATTCCCTCAGGCATCAAAATTAAGCTCGGTAAATCCTTCTGCTGGTTTCAGGCTTTCTTCCTTGCTATTTTTGTCATTGCTGACGGCTACCGGGTTAGGTGCTGTGTTAAATGCCGCACTACAGTGTGATTAGACGCACTAAATAACCATGAAAGCATGCAAGTTATTGATTTAACATGATAGTGAGGTTGGCACGATTCTTTCTTAGTAACTCCTGATGTTCATACAACAGAGAGAAAAGAAATCGTGAAAAAACATACCCTCTTACTTGCCATAGCGACCACTAGTAATATGATTACTACAGCACAGGCACAGGAAGCCTCGACCGTAACTCCATATGAGCTGGATCCGGTCATCATCACCGATGTATTTGAAGACCGGATAGCTATCAACCCCAATTTTTCCGTGCCGGATGAATACAACCAGGTCAGCCCTACCAGTGCTGACGGGGGTGAATTCCTGCGTCAGATTAATGGTGTATCCGGTAGCCGGTTCGGTGGACGCGGCATTGATCCCATCATCCGTGGTCAGTCCCAGACAAGACTGAATGTCCTGCTTGACGGTGCCTATATTCATGGGGGGTGTCCCAACCGAATGGATCCACCGACAAGCTGGGCAGCGCTGGAAACCTATGAAGAAGTGATCGTCATCAAGGGTGTGCAAACACTGCAATACGGCGGTGGCGGTAGCGGCGGTACGGTATTATTCAATCGTGACTCACGTTTGCTGGCCAGTGAACAGGATGGCTTTCATGGTCGTGTCAGTGGCATGGTGACAGATAATGGCATTAAAGGTGACCTGACGGCTGATGTTATGGGCTCTAATGACACGGGTTATCTGCGAGGTATTGCACAGGTCAAGTCAGTGGATAATTACAAGGATGGTGATGGTCAGGAAGTACGCTCTTCCTTTGATCATAAGCAGGCGGGTTTCATTGCCGGGCTGACGCCGACTAAGGATCGCTTGTTTGAATTCACCTATGAGAGAAACGAATTTTCCGATGCCCTGTACCCCGGTGCCGGTATGGACAGCCCTGAAGAAGATTCCGATATCTATCGCCTGAAATATGCGGATAAGCCGGCAGCAGCCTGGCTGGATGATATCAAGGCTGAGGTCTATGCCAGTAATGTAAACCATCTAATGGACAACTACAGTCTGCGTACGTCTCCTAACTATCCCCCATCCACGATGAAAGCCGGGCAGCCAATGTTACGCGCTACGCCAACAACATCAGATACAGCTGGTGGCCATCTCACTATGAAGTCACAGACCGGTAATACCAGCTGGAATTATGGACTCAATATACAAAACAATGACAGGAATGCCGTACTCAATAACATGGATAGCGGTACAGCAAAAAGTATTTCCTTCATGTGGCCCGGGGCAGCGATTGACCAGACCGGTATATTCGCTGAGGCAGAAACGAAACTCGCTGCGAGTCATCATCTGAAATATGGTCTGAGGCTGGATTATGTGCAGGCATCAGCCAGCAAGGCTGATGACAAGCCTCAGGCTGGCCCGAAGACAGCTAACCAGATGTACCAGATGTACTATGGCGTCAAAGCCAGCGATCAGACCGAGACCAACCTGGGTGGCTTGCTGCGTTATGAATATGATTTCAATAAGGATATGGTTGTCTTTACTGGCTTTTCCCGTAGCGTGCGCACCGCTGATGCAACCGAGCGTTATATGAACAAGTTCGCAATGTCTCCCGTGCTGCAGTGGGTGGGTAATCCAGAAATCAATCCTGAGCAGCATCATCAGCTTGATGTGGGTATTGGGCAGCACAATGAGCGTTTTAGCTGGAATGGTGTAGCATTCTACGATGATGTAACCGATTACATCCTGCGTGATACCGCACGTGGACAGGACGGCACACTGCAGGCAAATGGTGCGGATATCTACCGCAATGTGAACGCAGTTCTATGGGGGGCAGAAGTTGACGCATCATGGGCGATTACCAGGTCACTGGATCTGTCCGGCGCACTGGCTTATGTGAATGCAACCAATACCACAGATGATGATCGTCCAATCGCACAGACTCCACCACTTAATGGCAGGGTAGGGCTAAACTATTCTGTTTCCCGTTGGGGAACCGGAGGCCGTATTCGTTTTGCAACTGAACAGGATCGCATCGATGAATTCAGCAAACAGGAAGTCGGGGAAACGCCTTCCTATGCAGTGTTCGACCTGTATGGTAATTATCGCTTGAATGACAATTTTAATTTTCGGGCTGGTGTCGATAACGCTTTCGATGAAACCTATGCTGAGCACGTTAGCCGTTCTAACCTGATGGACCCGTTTGCTGTCCGGGTCAATGAACCCGGACGGACATTCTGGGCCAGGATTGATGCTACTTTCTAAACGGCACAGGCTCTAACAAACGGGGGCTGATTTTGAATCGGCCTCCGTTTGTTAACAATGGCACAGGCATGACATCTTCAATAGACAGGCCTCTAATTATTGCACTGTCATTCTCACTTGTGGCTCATCTCGCAGGTTCTGGTCTTGTCACAATACTGCAGCCAGACTCACGCAAAGCCAGCAATACCGCACCTGTTGATATATTCCAGGTAACATTGCAGCAAATTGAATCGCTACCGCCTGTTGAACCAGAACCTGTAAAAAAACCTGAACCCATCACCAGGCCAGAACCGGTTGTGGCTGCTGAATCCGTACAGCAAGCAAAACCGTTGCCTGTCACAAAACCAGTGCAAAAACCTGTACCCAGGCAACGCGCTGTGAAGAAACCTGAGAAGAAGCCTGTCAGTGAAAGCATAGAGAGGCAAAAGCGTGTTGCCAGCAGTCCTGTGAAGTCGCAGCAAAGGTCAGTTGCGAAGCAGGCAGCAGAGTCACAGAAAGTCGACTACTTTAGCCTGCTGCAGGCACATATCGAAGCCTGTAAGTATTATCCTCGAGCAGCACGAAAACAGGGGATCGAGGGAAAAGTTGAGGTCAGTTTCCAGTTGCTAAAAAATGGAGATGTAAGTGATATCCAGAGCAGTGGTGCTCATCGTTTATTAAGGCATGCAGCCACCAGGGCGATTAAAGAGGCACTACCACTTCCGAAACCACCAGACAGCCTGGCCATGCCGGCAAACATCCGTTTCAGTATGCACTACGACCTGAAAGGGTAGTGCCTTAGTAGTTGTCAGAGCGCGTATTTTTTCAGCCGGTAAAGAAAAGTGTCACGAGTCAGGCCAAGCATGCGCGCAGCACGGCTTTTATTTCCATTGGAAGCATTAAGTGCCTGGTTCATAAGGCCAATTTCCAGTGATTCCAGGTCTACACCATCAGCTGGCAATTTAAACAGATCAACGATGCTGGACGGTGATTCAGGTATCATCTCCATAGGGAGATTGCTGACGTCAACTACACCACCATTGAACAGGATCATCATCCTTTCAAGAAAATTACGTAATTCCCGTATATTGCCGGGCCAGGAATATCTTTCCATCCTTCTTATGGCCGCCTCGGTGTAGTCAGGGGCCTGCAGTTCATGCTCGTTAGACAGTTTGTCATTCAGTGCCTGTAACAGCTGAGCCAAATCACCGGTGCGCATCCTCAACGGCGGCACTTCCAGAGGTACAACGTTGAGGCGAAAATAGAGATCATGCCTGAAAGTACCTGCTTTAACGGCATCTAACAGCTTGCAATTGGTCGCGGCGATGAGGCGGACATTGGCGTGCCTTGCATCCACCGTACCCAGTGGCTGATATTCTCCACTTTCAAGGAAACGCAGCAATTTGGCCTGTACTGCTGCAGGCATTTCACCAATCTCGTCGAGCAGCAGTGTGCCACCATCGGCCTCGGCGATAAATCCTTTGCGTGGGCTAGCTGCGCCGGTAAAGGCGCCCTGCAGATGTCCAAATAACAGTGACTCCGCAAGACTCTCTGGCAGCGAGGCGCAATTGACAGTAATAAAAGGTTTATCGTGGCGGCGGCTATTTTTGTGTATACGCTGCGCCAGTAAATCCTTGCCTGTCCCTGTTTCACCGGTAATCAGGACGGCGACATCTGTGACCGCGACCAGGTCTGCAGCACGCAGTACCTCCATTAGTCCCGGAGAGTCACCATTAATTATATTATTTTCCAAGTTCATAGTGTTGTTCCTGTTACGGCATGAAGTGCAGTGAATGCAATATCCGGGGGTTATATAGCAAAATGAGTGAAAC
>JAYEGM010000073.1:0-16007 GCA_034659075.1 Pseudomonadota bacterium | reverse complement strand
TTTAGACATAGGTTTTAGAACTCTTTCTAGGTTATCAGGAATTTTTCTAAGACTAACTTACCCCACCTGTAGGTTCGAATTCATTCGAACAAAAGCCATATCCTGCTACTTTTCTGCGCGAATTGTCGCACCTGCAAAACCCGCTAAATGCTATGGGTAAATAAGGAAACTACTTGATTGCTTTCTTTAATGCTTTCTGACTTTCTTTTTTAAAAGATTTTTCAAGTTGTGAATCCTTGTCTTTCTTATCACCTTTATCTTTCTTGTCATCCTTATCGTTTTTTCCATCTTTATCATCAAACAGGCCCGCATTGCCAGGATTAGCTGCTTTTTTGATGGTGGAATTAACCTGACCTTTATTCATTTTTGCTTGTTTGCTCTTGCCCTGTGCACTAGCTTCTGCTGATATTAATAAAATAAAAGGCAGTACAAATACGAATGTTTTTTTCATTCCTGGTTCCTAAAATTAGATGTTTTAATGATTTTATTGTGCTTCAGTATTTTCAGCTCTGTCAGTAATATCGGCTTCGGCATCTATTTCCTGATTAACCCAGTTCAGGTACAGGCTATAACCAATGGAAAGAATGATTGCACCGGTGAATAATCCCAGTATACCGGAAGCAATAAAACCGCCGATGGCACCAAGAAAAATAATGGGGATAGGGACAACTGCGCCTTTTCCCATCAATAGAGGTTTGAGTATATTATCCATGGTACTGATGATGATATTCCAGATCAGGAAGATTACTGCAGTTACTGGTTCAGCCGTAGAAAATACATAGAGTATGGCAGGTATTGTTACAGGTAAAAGCCCAACCTGAATGATAGCCAGGAACATCGCGACGAAGGCCCACAAACCTGCGCCGGGTATACCGGCAATGAGAAAACCTAAGCCGGCTAATACGCCCTGAATGATAGCGACCCCGAGGATCCCACGCGTTACACCATTGACCGTTTTTCCTGCAATCTCAACGAATTTAATACCTTTTTCACCGGCCAGGCGTGTAGTAAATGAAACAGCTGATCGTTTCGTAGTCTCAGCATTTGCCAGTAACAGCCCGGCGATAATAATCGACAATACAAATTGTAGAACCCCAAAACCTACATCGGCTGCAGCAGACAACAGCCAGGTCCCCATTGACTTCAGCTGGGGAGCAAATTGTTTCAGTACGGCTTCAATATTTACTGATGCCTTGAGCCATATTGCATGCAGCGATTCACCAATCAACGGCCAGCCAGCAACGCCTTCTGGAGGGGGCGGGATTTTCAATGTTCCCTGCTTCGCTTCTTCAGCCAGAACATTAATTCCGGTAGCCATACTATCAGTCAATAAAACCACGGGAACAATCAGTACAGCAAGCAGTATTACTGAAACAAGAACAGCCGCCAACACAGGACGATTACCAATTCTTTCGCTCAGCATCCTGTAACTGCCATAACTCGCCACAGCAATGATTATGCCCCAGATAATCGGATAGAGGAATGGCGAAATGATGTGAAAACACCAGACTAGTAGCGCTGCCAGAATGCCGACTCTAAGCAGGGTATCTATTGTTAATCGGGTAATTCTTTCTTCAGTAAAACTTGTTTCAGGCTTGTTCATGTTTCTTCCAGTGTTTTAAACTTGTATATGAGTGTTTTACGATTTATGTATTACGTTTTACAAATTTATTTTCCATTCGTTTAGCTCACATTAATAAATTGAATATTGGTTTTGATTTTACGTAATTCCTAATACGTAATACCTAATTCATTTTTCCAATCTTCCTTAGTTCAGCTGCAATCTCTTCACTGAGTTGTACCAGCGCCAGACTCATATTCCTGGTAATGGAATCATAATCGGACGATGTACCCGGTTGTATGATTGTTGATTCATAAGTGCCAACCATTTTTCTTGTTTTCTTATGAAGAATACCCCAGCTGGAAGATAGTTTAATAAACCCATTTTCATCACTTTCAAATTTTTTTATTTTTACCACTAACTGATATTCATAATCGGCTTCAGGCCATGGACTGATGATAGTGTGAACTGATGGCAGTAAACGGGATATATTTTCAGCCAGGGATTCAGCAACGATATTCTCAAACGGCCCTGCCCAGCGATCAAAAGCGGCCAGCTCTATCTGCGTTGGACTGCTGCGTGTGACAATCTCTGGTCGTTCAAGATAGGGTGATACTTCTACAGGAGCAATGCCAATAATAAGTTTATTTATCTTATTTTCAGCAGACTCTGCGTTGACCTCTGCCTGGGCAGTTAATGTGTAAAAACGGGCCGCAGGGGTCTTGCTGCAGGCAGCCATACTGAGCACCAGCCCAACAGCAAAAACAATCTGTATTATTTTATTTACCTTCATATTACTTACCCTTGATTAATGCGTCTGGATGCCTCTCAAGGTAATCCATCATCAGCCGCAGGGAACGTGCAGCTGCAGAGAGTTCATTCATGGTTTTCCGAATATCCTGGTAGGCCGCTGAACTTTCATCAAAGCCTGCTACAACACCATCGGCCGTCGCCAGTGTCTTGTTCATCTGTGCAGAAGCCTTGTTAAGATTTTCCAGTGTATCTTGCAAATCTCCAGAGTTGGCCAGCTTGTTTACGCCCTCAAGAACACCATTCAGATTATGCCCGATTTCTTCCAGCGGCATTTTTTCTATTTTATGCATTAACCCCTGCAAGCTGCTTTTTATCGCTGCCAGCGAAGTCGGTACAGCAGGCAATACGGCGATGCCATCTTCATAATAGACTTCGGCAATATCTGCTTCAGGGTACATTTCAAAATCAATCAGCAACTGCCCGGTCAGTAGGCTCCCAGACCTTAACTGCGCGCGCAAACCACGACTGACAAGATCCTCAATAGCAGGAAGTTTCTTACCCGCCTCCTGTCCTACAATAGTCAGCCGGTCCGGTTGCAGTTCAATCAAAACAGGTATTTTAAAGCTGTCATCACTCAAATCATATTCCAGTTGCATATCGATGACCTCACCTGCATGAATGCCAAAAAAGGTTACAGGCGAACCTACAACCAGCCCACGAGCAGACCCTTCTACATACATCAAATACTGCTCTTTTCGACTATAGCTTTTTTCAAAGGCCTTTGTTTCAGTGGCAAACAACTGGAATTCCCTGCCTTCATCCGCTTTTGTCTTTTTACCCAGGCCTTTCTTTTCTCCAAAGGCTATACCACCAAGCAATATTGCACTGAGTGACTCTGTCTTTATTTGCACCCCGTCAGCACTAAGTTCCACATCGATACCACTGACATTCCAGAAACGTGTGCTCTCAAGCACATGCCTGTCGTACGGAGCCTTGATAAAAACCTCTATCCGCAGACCGTCACCCTTTTCTGTCAACTGGTAATCAATCACCTCTCCTACTTTGAGCTTGCGGTAAAATATTGATGTTCCTACATCCAGTGATGAAAGTGTCGATGAGGTAAGGGTATAACGGCTGCCGGGTATGTCGATCACCAGTGGCGGGGTTACTTCCTGACCGACAAATTTTCGTACTTTTTTGCCTTCTTCACCAGGCGCGAGGCTGATATACGCGCCGGATAATAATGTCCCCAGGCCGGATACCTTGCCTCCAGACAAACGAGCGCGAACTACCCAGAATTTGGTACTCGCTGTAAGATAGGGCCTCATCTCAGGATCCAGGCTGGCGGTAATGATGACATTGGCCAGACCCTTACTGAATTTAATGTCCTCTACCAGTCCAACGGTCACATCCTTGTATTTAATCTTAGTTTTACCGGCAACCAGGCCATCGGCTGATTCAAATGAAATACTAACGGTCGGTCCTTTTTCATTCAGTGCCTTAACTGACAGCCAGACGCCTATAACAACAGCAATAAGTGGGATCAGCCAAATCAATGATATAGATTTCTTCTCTTTCACCACTGCAGCAGGAATATTTTCGTACACAGTTTGCTTTTCTTCAGACACTAGCGATCATCTCCATTGTCATCTATCTCATCCCATATCAACCGCGGATCAAACATCCGCGCAGCAAATATAGTAATAATTACTACTGCGGCAAAATAAAATGCAGCAGGTCCTGCATCAATATCAGCTATAACCCCTAAATTTACCAGCGCCACAAGTATCGTCACCACGTAAATATCAACCATAGACCAGCGCCCGACAAATTCAGTTAAACGATAAAGCTTTGCGCGATCACGCATACCCTTGTTTGACTTTTTCTGTACAGAAACCAGCAGATAAACCAGTATCAGCAACTTCATCATCGGCACGATAATGCTGGCAACAAAGATGACCAGGGCAATCTCCCAACTTCCAGTCTGTATGAACAGAACCACACCGCTCATAATGGTATCGGACTGTGAGGTACCAAGACTGGAGACCTTTGTTATAGGCAGTACCATAGCCGGCACATAAAATATAAAAGCCGCAATAACCAGCGCCCAGGTTCTGGCTATACTATTTGTTTTTCGACTATGCAAGTCGGCGCCGCAACGAGGACACTGCAACGCCTGGTGGACACTATGCTGGTTCTGGCTTAGCAGATCACAACTGTGACAACTAACCAGCCCGGCTTGCAAGGCGCTACTACCCTGAACAAGACTAGACATTCTCAGGCGGCTCTTTTTTAGTCCCCAACTTCTTCCACACCAACTCAGGATCAATAGCGGATGCGCCCGCGGTCAGTACAATAATCAGCCCCATAAATGA
This sequence comes from Pseudomonadota bacterium, assembly GCA_034659075.1. Lineage (GTDB taxonomy): Bacteria > Pseudomonadota > Gammaproteobacteria > BMS3Bbin11 > BMS3Bbin11 > BMS3Bbin11. The sequence continues at coordinate 11,318 of JAYEGM010000073.1, read as the reverse complement.
CCACATGGCGAGACCGGGTACGATGACAGCCATCTTGGTCAACTTGACCAGCGCAACCAGTATGCCGACCATAAACACTTCTATCATGTTCCAGCTTTGCATCTCTCGTAAGAGACGAAAAGCCTTCGCTGTAGCAAATGGTAAGCGATTGAACTTGAGCGGGATAAATATATATAACATAAGCAATAGCTGCGCCAATGGCGCCGCGACACAGGTTAGGACCACCAGGCCGGCCACTTCCCACATGCCCTGCTTATAAAGAGCTGAGGCTCCGGATATCAAAGTGGCCTGCACACTCTGGCCTGATACCTCAAAGGCCAGGAAGGGGAAAACATTGGCACAGACAAAAAGTACTAAGCCGGCTATAGCAAGAGCGATAGTCCGGTCTATGCTATTTGGAATATTGCGATAAAGTACAGCGCCACAGCGACCACATTGTGCCTTATTATTTTCAGGCAGACTTATGCGCTGCTGCAGCAAATCACATTCGTGGCAGGCAATTAGAGACATGGTTATTTATAGTGCTTATTTACCTTCAGCAAAAACCTTTTCCTTAATTTTGTCACTGACGTCTTTAAGCTGCTTTTCCAGCTTCTTCATCTGCTCTGAATCAAGAGCCTTCTGCAAACGGCTCTTCATGTCTTTTGCCAGCACCTCAGATTCATCCCTGTACTTGTCAAAAGCATTACTTCCTTCTTTCGATACCTGCTTCAGCAGCTCGCTCGCCTGCACCATGTAATCACGCAAAATTGGTTTAAGCTTTTCAAGTTGATCGGCAGTAAGTTCAAGCTGCTTAGTCAAATCATCTAACAGTTTTTCCTGTGCTTCTTTAATTGCTTCCTCGTCAATGCCGGCCAGAAAGCTTTTCAACTCTTTCACCTGATCACTGTTAAGGGCTTTTTCAATATTACTTTTAGCCTCTACCGACGCCTTATCAAGTTTTTTTGACATCGATTCCAGCTCGACAAAGCCCTTTTCCACCTGCTCATTTATACTGGATTTCAGATCCTTACTTTTTTTCTGAAGAGTCTTTTCCAGATCAGGTTTCATCTCCTCAAACTTCTCACTACTTAAACGCAGTTTCTTCTCAAGATCAGACATCATTTTTTCTGCATTGAAATCGTTAGAACTTGAAAATGCAGAAGTACTCATAAATAAACACATGAGAATTATTGTTATTAAGTTAAAATTTTTCATAGGACGCCCTTTTTACTTACAGCTATGATTGATGGTTTACGGTTTTACCTAAACACGTAACACGTAACACATTATTTTTCAGGTTTTAGTTTACTTTCACTCGGCACATACTCATCAAACTTCTTGCGTGCCTTTAATATATCCAGATTACGTTTGCCATTATTAAACTTCAGCAAGCCATGCAGCTTACGAAAACGAGCATAAAGCACCCCGTTGCGTGCATCTGCTGAAACAATCGCCTTAGCGCCTACATCAATATTATCGCTGCCAGCAAAGGCATAAGGGATAACGATTATTCGATTATTGACACGCATATTCACCTTGCCTTTTACATCATCAATCGTCATCGCTTTAGCCAGCCAGCCTTCCTTATCTTTCTTATTTGCTATCATAGCAACAAACGGCCTGGAGTCGGTCATACCCAGATCAGCTTCGATATCCAGCTGCACAGGTTGTTTCCATACGGCACGAGCTTTGTTCAGTGACAGCAAAACACCCCAGTTGTCATCGTTAAAATCCTTTTTATCACCAGTCACTTTTACATTATTTATCTCTATAGTTGACCCGCTAATATCAAAGTCCATATTCTGCGGCACTCCCCCCACCAGCTTAATGTCAATATTCATATCTGCTTCAACTTCCTGCTTATCTGCCATAGCATGCATACCGGTTGAAATCAGTTTAACAAAGCCGCCAGCCGATTCAGGCTTAAGTAGTACATCCACTTTTAGCTCCGCCTGCCCATCCACAATCTGCAGAGGAGAATCCGGAGGAAGATATGAATTATAAACAGACAGGTCTTTAACCTGGGCTGATGGAATCTGCAGATGTAAATCCACATCTCTACCCTTACCATCAAATGTTATATTTCTGGCTAAGGCCTGCAACAGGATGTCGGTATCTTCTACAAAGGACTGCTCGTCATCTTTATTTTTAAATGAGGCATCGGTCATCTTTATATCAAGACTAACATCAGGACTTTCACCGCCCTTTTCAACGGCAAGCCTAAGGTGGCCACCGCCGCCGCCCGTGGCCACATAATCCAGCACTTCTACAATCAGTTTTTTGGGATTGATGTTGAATTCAGTACCTGGTGCCATCCAGCCGGAATCGAGAACTAACTCAGCAGAAATATCACCAGCGCCTCGTATCGCCAAATTAAAACGATTTTTCATTAATACATTCAGCCAGCGTAGATCTGAAATTACACCACGAATTTTCAGCTGCTCGCTGTCAGAATCCAGCATGGGGAGAATTTCTTTACCTTTAACACCAGCCAGCAATTCACCTAATCGAGCTTGCGTGCTAACACCTTCGGGCAGTACCAATTTCACCCGGCCCTTTTCGATGTCAATAGCCGCCGTCCATGGATCAACACTGTCGACTTCTTCACTGCTTAACCGGGCATTATCGATATGAATATACGTCCCCGAGACATCAACACCTGTTGCAGCCAGCTTAGGTGCATCAACATTCAAATTCATATCGAGATCTGCGGAAAACTGGAAATCTTTAACACTAATATCAGCTGCCTTTGAACTCAAGCGAGAAAACCCGGTAAAACCAAACTGAGTTAATTCGGCTTTTGCCTCTAACTCACCCTCACCACCAAGCAATTTAAATGAGCCGCGTTCCGGGAGAAAACGCTGGTACAGGGCAAGATCAGGAACCTTTATTGATGGAATATTAACCGCCAGATAACTGGCTATGCTTTCTTTACTATCTGCGGCAATAATTTGTGTTCTACCCCGGCCGGAAAAAGAAAGTCCTTCACCTGTAACCAGCACTTCTTTACTCTCACTATGCAGACCATCCAGCTCACTGAATTTAATCTCGAAAGCCAGCACATCCGGCTCGGCTTCACTGACCTCAAGACTGACTTCACCTTCACCCTGGGCACGATAATTAAACAGATCCACGGCCAGCTCATTGGCAGAAATCAGCAGCTTATTTCCCGCTGCCAATCTTCTATTGTGATAGCTCAGGTGGCCGTCAATATTGCCCCGGCCAGAGACTTCCATGCCATTAAAGCCTTGCAGATAATAGTTCAAATAAGCCAGGCTCTCTGTTTCTGTCCTGATATCGGCATCCAGAGACAGGAAATCCAGAACTTTAATGCCCTTGTTTTCCTTTGGCACAAAAGGCGCAAAAGCCAATGAGCCCTTGATGTGGCCATCCCTGACGACTTCACGATCACCATTAATGACAATTGAGTCGAGATCAACATCAAGCTCACCATTCTCAAGTGAAAACGGACCACCACGGGTCTGGAAGTTGATATCAGCTTCCAGCTCGCCCTTCAGCTTAGCCTGCAGCTGAAAAATCCAGACACTGTGATTCCCACTTGCATGAATCCCATCAACAGAGATATCCCAGGCTTTTTTACCCTTTTTCTTTGCCACCACAGGTGCCGGCTCCGTCTCAAGCTGACGGTTTTTGATTGGCGCAAAATAAGGCTGTATTTTCGAATAATCCTTGCCTTCACGCGGCCGTGGACGCAGATGAAACACCACATCCGTGGCTTCTGCCCCGGATAGGCTGACCGTTTTCCAGATTAAGGGAATTAGCGAAATTGATGCAGATGCGCTTGGAGCATCCACCTGCCACTGCTGGCCTTTACTTTGGCCATTGGCCGAAACACCGGTGGCATGCACACGAAAGGGGTACCAGCTCCAGGCCTTTTCCCAGGAAACGGCGAACTTGTCAGGTTTGATCTGATTGATCAGGGTTTGCGTGACCGGCAGGCTGAGTGCCAGGTTTATCAGTCCCAGGTAAAATATCTCGAACAGGACCAGTACAATTATCGTATTTCTTAACCAGGGTATTAACGGAGTTATCATGCTTAGGATTTAGTCTCAAATAATGGATTATGAGCTGAAGTTCTAACAAAAAAGGGTGAAAATATGGGTAGTTATTCTACCTTAAAAGTGCTGGCGTGTATGCCCTGCAGCCTAACCGACTGCTAAAGCAGGTAACGACGATTTCCATGCGAGTTTGAAAGTAGTCAACAACAAAAACCCCCTGTTTCAGGGGGTTTTGCTGTGACAGATCTCATACTCAGTCATGACTCACTGCAATGAGCCATTCTGAGCTTAGAAATTATAAAGCAAACTAAAAGATGCCATAGAATTGTCTTCAGTTTCTTCAAAATCATAGTATTCATATTCAAGACGTGCCGTTACACTGGCCATCCGCAGGCGGGCACCTATACCGTAAACGGGGTCGGTGCCATCACTTTCAGTTGATATCTGCCCGATGGTGACCTCATCATTCCATGCTGCCATTCCTGCTTTACCAAACAAACCGAAGGGACCAAAACTCAGCCCGATAAGACCAAAGCCATTCCACGAAGTTTGTTTCACTTCAGTTTCTCCTTCAGTGAAATCACCAAAATTTACATAAGCTCCTTCAATACCAAGGTCGAGTGCTGGCAGGAGGCCAAAGTTATAACCAAGCATAACCTTGTAGCCGATATCATCAGCAGTAAAGCGTCCATCTATTTCAGGAAACTCGATACTCGTTTTACCTACTCCCAGACCGATAAATCCCCCACTTTCTTCACCAGCCATAGCCGTGCCAGAAAAACCTGTTGCGCCTAAAACCATTACAACTAATACACAGTGTAGTTTCTTCATTAAAATATTACCCATATTGTTAGAATTAATTGAGATCCCATTTTTTTCAAAAGAATAATACTGAAAACAACTGGAGTTTAAAACCCGAATCCCTACATAGAAAAGGAGCCGGTGACGAAAAGAAATTAAAGTAAAATTTAATTTCTTTGATTTGTCACCGACTCCTTAAATTTCTGCTAATTAAAAACTAAATTAACAGAAATATTTTTAACCCGGCATCATTACTCTACATCAAGTTTCTTGAAGTTAGAGCCTTCCCATGAAAGATCACCAATAAGACCTTTCTCACCAAAGATGAAAGATACGATATCTTTCTTAAGATTGGTGGTATCCAGCTCGCCACCAACCCCTACCTTGGCAACAGCAACAGATGCATCAATACCAAACTCCCACTCACGCGTGCCGCTGGTGAATTTGGCAAGTGTTTCATCCGTGTTCAGAACCAGGATCATTGAATGTGAAGCAGCACCTATGATCGCTCCAGCCTTCAGTGACGACGTCTGGTAGTAAAGATTTCCTTCTGCGCCCATAGCCAATACGCACTTACCGCGCTCAACACCTATACCCAAACCTGCTTTGCGAATTTTTGGGCAGACCAGAATACCTTTAGCCTTGGAGAATACACCTTCGCTGCCTTTTGTATCGGCCTTGAATTTCTCTAATGTTGCCTTTGCTTCTGCCGTGAGTTCTGCGGCTTCACCTGCTGTAAATGCAGCGGTTGCCTGGCTTGACAGAGTCAAACCGAATACTAATAAACTGCCCATCAGGGCCTGATTAATTTTTTTATTAAACATTTTAGTCTTTGTTTCCTAATATAGTGTGTTGAATGAATAGATGAGGGAGAGATCAGAAGGGTATCGTTGAAATTTACAACTTATCTAAACTTTGATTCCGTGTTTGCAGCATAAAATACACCACAAAACTTAAGGAGCCTCTGATTAATTCATGAACTCGTATCTCACACCTATAATATCCAGTTTTATCGTTGTAAATCTTCGCAATAGCCAGCTATTACGTGTGATTCACGCCTCAAACCTGAACATTTTAGGTCGCAATCTACTTCGCCCAGAATTGATCAGAGGCTCCTTAAGTGGGAAGCTTTAAGTACTTACCCAGAAATCAAAGCTGTTGTTACTAATCATTGCGTCTGCCCTAAATGATTAAACTGATCAGATCGCATTATATATCAATGAACTTCAGAATACCCGACCATTACACGCCAATAAGTCACGAGTATTTACTGTCTTGCCTGATAAAAAATATCATTGCTGTCCTATCAGAGTTTCCCTAATTATTTGAACTCACACAAACCCTAAACCCATAAAAACATTATTCTCGCAGAGTTCGCAGGGAAATCAAAAAAGCCAAAGAAGTTACAGGAAAAACGCACTTGACCTCCCCGCGTCCTCTGCGCTCCCCGCGAGAGAACAGGTTTAAAATCTCAATTGAATCTGACCTCAATGACAAACGTGTCTATAATGCTTGCCATGCATTTTTCGAATTATTACTCTTTATCTTTAGTAAATGAACCATAATAAACCCTATTGGAACCTGTGGACCTGGCCAAACGCTATTACCATTAGCCGATTGGTTCTCGGCATATTTGGTGCATTTCATGCCCTGGAGATTATAAATGTGGGAAAAATTCTTACCCCTGTTTTCTCAAACGCTGCTGATCTTTTTGCCCGCTATAGTGTTGCTGTAGGAGGAACAATGATTACTCTGGCTATCGCGGGCGACGCACTGGATGGCTATGTTGCCCGTAAAACGAATTCAGTTTCTCGCTTCGGTGAGTTTGTCGATCCATTGGTGGACAAACTATTGTTCTGGATTGCAATTGGCGTAATTCTCCTGGTGCAAACCACATTCCCTGCTACGACTTTCCTGCTGCTGGCAGGAGTGCTGCTTATCGGTGTTTTACTCTATGACATCTGGTCACTTAATAATCACTTTAAAAACAGTGGTGGCGCCGTATCCAGCGGTAAAATAAAATCATTTCTTTTGAATCTGTCCCTACTGGCCTGCTTTGTAAACCTGGTTCTGCACGATGCCATGCCAGATTCGACAAATATGTTAGTAATGTATGGGGGATTCCTTATCGCTGCACTATTAGTTCTTAGAGCCATACCCTATCTGTATACTTCATGGGCAAGTCGTTCAAAATAACAATACCACCGGATAATACGAATTGGCACCGCTAAAATTCAAACAATTCCGTCATTGCGAGCGTAGCGCGGCAATCTCATTTCCTGGTATCAATAACTTAGAGATTACTTCGTCGCTACGCTCCTCTCAAAGACGCAATTATTGAGGTTCCCTTATGCACAAAACCCGTAAACTAGTAGCCACACTACTCCTCATGCTGGCGCTTGGCGGCTGTGCCAGCATGTCGTTGGATCACCCAAAAGCGCCCTCCATGGCGCTTAGCAACACTGCGAATACCCATCTGGCAAAAGAAAGTGCCATCTGGCGCGACGGACAACTGCAGGGAAATGGCTTTTATTCGCTATCTAACGGTAAAGATGCTTTTGGTGCTCGCCTGGTATTGATGGATCGGGCTGAAAAAAGTATCGATGCGCAGTATTTCCTGATGAAACCCGACAACGCAGGGCTGGTGTTTACCAATAAGCTGATGGCAGCAGCGGATCGCGGGATACGTGTCCGCCTGTTACTGGATGATGTTTTCACCACAGTGGATGACGCCTATTTTTCATTTATGAACGCCCATCCGAATGTAGAAGTGCGTATTTTCAACCCTGTATCCCGCAAAGGTCTGTATTTTCTCAATTATATCGGGAATTTCAGCCTCGCCAATCGACGCATGCACAACAAGTCGTTTATCGTTGATAACCAGGCGGCAATCGTTGGCGGGCGCAATATCGCAGTGGAATATTTTCAGCTGGAAACCACCGGTGAATTTATAGATTTTGACATGTTTGCTGCCGGGCCCATCGTCAAGGATGTATCAGAATCATTCGACACCTACTGGAACAACGAGCTCGCGGTTCCCATGGAAGCGATTTCTGGCAAGGCTGACCAAACACGAATCAAACAGGATGAAATGGCTGTCAAACAGCTGATGAAAATGGCCGGTGATTCCATTTACGCCGATGCCATTAATTCATCGTTAATGCGTCAATTCTCTGCCGACGAAATAGATCCCTATATGGCTAATGCGCGAGTAATCGTCGATGACCCGAGCAAGCTAAGAGCAGAAATTTCAGATGAACATCAAATTGTCGCTACAGAAATGGCTGAAGTCCTGAATCAGGCAAAGCAGGAAGTAATTATATTTACGCCCTATTTCATCCCCGGCAAAAGTGGCATCGAGTTCGTCAGGAAACTGCGTGATAAAGGTGTAAGAATAGTAGTGATTACCAATTCTCTGGCCAGCAATAACCATACCGCTGTGCATTCGGCCTATGCATCTTATCGAAAAGATCTTTTAAAAGCGGGTGTTGAGCTGTGGGAAGCACGAGCTGATGCGTCAACAATCACCGTTGAGCATGACGACACCACACTAACAACACCGCTAACACTTCATACCAAAGGTATCCTGATTGATCGCAACAAGGTTTTTGTTGGCTCGTTAAACCTTGACCCGCGTTCTATCGACATCAACACTGAAATGGGCATGCTAATCGAGTCAGAACCGTTAGTATCTGAGATGGTGAATAGCATCATGGTCGCCATACCCAAAATTGCCTACCGCCTGCAACTGGATGACCAGGATAAGATAAGCTGGCATGCGAATATTGATGGTCGCGAGGTGATTGAAACAAAGGAGCCGCTAACCAGCATGTGGCAACGGTTTACTGCATGGTTTCTGAAGATCGCCCCGGAGCAGCAGCTATAGAATTTGTGGTGCCTAAAAACTATTGCTCTCTGACCACGTTTATACCGAGATACTACTTTTAGCTGTCCGAATTGGAGACCCTGTTAGAAGCCACTTTTTCCAGACACTCAGCAAGCCATACTTTTATAATTGGCTGGCGAGTTACACCTAAAATGTTTTGCCTCTTTGTCTAAGGAAGCAATTGAATTTGATTTTCCTTCCCCGCTAAAGACAAGTGCAAAGACAAGGCTAATTAAGCTGGCAATATTACGTTAGTTCTTGATAGACTTAATCTGCGTTAAACATATATCTGGGCTCCTCATGCAAACTGCAAAGCAAGCTGCAAAACAAATCATTGACCATTTGCCGGAACAGGCATCGTGGGACGACATCATGTATGAGTTATATGTGAAGCAAAAAATTGAAAAGGGACTGGAAGCTATAGATGAAGGAAACATCGTTTCTCATGAAGATGCAAAGCAACGGATGCTAAATGACCAGGATAGAATGGACTGAGCCAGCATTGGCTGACCTTGAAGGGATTCGAGACTACATTTCAAAAGACTCTTCTTTTTATGCCACACGATTTATTGAGCGCATATTTGATCATGTCGATAAACTACTAAGCCGAACCTTACTTAGACGACACACAGAGGATCCAAACTGATTCAGATTAAGGCACGACTCGCAGGTAATGGTTGTTCCCTTGCCAAGAGTTGTAACGCAGAGCTGGATCAGTTTGGATCCTCCCTACGGGCTACTCTGTGCCCTGTCACGGACTTCGTTATCGAAACTTACTGTAGAATGACTACAGTGGCGTTCCGATGCCTTGCCGTGAACAAGGCACAGAGTAGCTGTGTGTCGTCTAAGTAAGGTTCGGCTTAGTAGCTAACTTTAAAGAGACAGGTCGACCTGTACCTGAGGCAAGTGAAAGGACAGATCTTCGAGAGCTGATTTTTCAAGGCTATCGAATAATCTATTTGTCTGATAATGAAGGAGTGAAAGTTATTACTGTTGTACATGGCAGTAAAAACCTATCGCTATAGCTGCTATCTATTCTGAGTTATGTAGACAGTATACTCATTTAATTTTTGTCCCCGATTTTTGTTCCCAATTAAGCATACTGTCCCCGGTGTCCTTTATCCTACAAATCGCACACGTTTATGTTACAATTATGACTAGAGTTACATGACCATAGGTATAATTATGCAAACACTAGTATCAAAATCCCAATTCAAAGCAAAAGCCCTCGAAGTCCTGCGGCGTGTTGAATCAAGCGGCATTCCTGTGATCGTGACTGATCATGGCATCCCTACGATTGAAGTTAGACGATATCAGGATGTTCAACGAAACCCGTTAAGCATTTTAAAAGGTAGTGTTTCTGAGTATACCGATCCCACGGAGCCTGTTGGTGAATCGGACTGGGACTCGTTGAAGTGATAATTTTAGATACGCACGTACTAATTTGGTGGGTAAATGCCGATAAACGACTTTCAAAAAAAGCGATGAGCGCTATTAAGAAAGAATTGAACAACGAGAATGGTGAGATTTTAATTTCCTCAATATCTGCCTGGGAAGTCGCCATGTTAGTTGAAAAAGAACGAATCTCACTGACGATGAATGTCGATGACTGGCTAGAAACTGTTGCTGAAATTGAAGCCGTAAAATTCATACCCATCAATAACACTATAGCTGTTCAGTCAGTCGCCCTCCCCGGGAACTTTCACTCCGACCCAGCTGATAGAATGATTGCTGCACTGTCGCGTCACCTGGCAATACCGGTAGTCACTGCAGATGAAAAAATTCAAAAATACAAGCACGTAAAAACTATTTGGTAGGACGGCGCACGAATCAAGGCCCGATTTATACCTTTCAGATAATAGCTGGAATGCGTTATTTTTGGCAGCGGTTTACTGCATCGTCCCTGAAAATCGCGCCGGAGCAGCAGCTTTGAAAATATATAAATGTCTATAGTTGCATTGTATTCCATGCGTATTTTGTGGCAAGATTTACATGAAATATTCGACAATATTAATGTAGTAAAATATCAACGCTTTAATTTATAGGGCGCCTCTATTTTTACCCCACCTCCAGGATAAATAACAAGGAAACATAAAATGATGTTTAAAAAGAAAATAAATGTAGCACTCGCCGGCAGTTTGATGGCAATCGGCCTAACTCTGTCAGGTCACGCGATGGCCTCCTTTATGACGCATGAGCCCATAGAACAGGCAAGCAGCAATGATTTGTTATTACAAAGCTTTACTCAGGGCTCAAATCACCAACTTGCAACATCTATAGTGGTAGCTGTAGGTCTTGTTGACCGTGTCGACAGGAGGGTTGACCGCCGGGACAATGCCCGTGATCGCGTTGATGATAAACAGGATTTTCGTGAAGAACGCCGGGATTGTGTTGGTGAGGGTGCTGATTGTCGCTCAGATAACCGGCAGGACAAACGAGGAGATGCTGTTGACCGGGCGGATGAACGTATAGATGACAGGCGCGATCGACGTTTTTAATTATCAGGGTAGCTCTATACATCATTTAGAGTTGCCCTTAAACATCAATAAGGAATGATAATGCGTTTTAAAACAAAAAAAACAAATTTCCCGGCTGCTTTCTTTTTGGCCCTATCCAGCCTGTTTATTACC
>JAYEGM010000072.1:0-44535 GCA_034659075.1 Pseudomonadota bacterium | reverse complement strand
TGATGACATTCGTATCTTGCAGAGTACTGGCTGTGTCATCATTCGTTACAGGAGGCTGGTTAGTACCTCCCTGTCCGCCATCACAATTCTCAGGCGCATCCTCTACGTCCTTTTTATCATCTGAGCCATGCGAGACGGCTTTTACTTTACAGGGCACCGGGGAAGGGGAGCTTATAGATTTCCATTTTCCCTCTTTATCTGCCGTTACGGTGTCCAGCAATGTGCCGGTGGCAGCATTATATATTTTAACTGTTCCACCTTTACCTGCACGTTTGCCTTTGACTTTTAGTTCGTGATCCCCCGCGTTATATTTTGCCTCTAAAATTGAAAGGGGCTCATCTGAGCTGAATGCCTCACCCGTTGAAATAAGGGCGACTGCTGCAAATAGACAAATAATTACAATGCCATAAGATTCTAAGAACTTCCTGACCATGACTACATCCTCCTGGCAGACTAGTGGGATAAATTGATTTTGTTATATAAAAATATATAGCCCAGAGATTAAGGAAGCCTTAACTACACAGAAACCAGTCGCTGTTTTGATACCGTACATCGCACTGCGGGAATAAAAATACCGGGATAAACAACAAATCTATTGTAGAAATACAAATATTTTCAAATAGTTCTGAAAATAAAGGTATCCTTGATATCGATACAAACAAACGTAGACGCTAATGGAGGCAAGCAGATGAAACTGTCATTTCACGGTGCTGATCAGAATGTGACGGGGTCCTGTCACCTTATCGAGTGTGCAGGAAAAAAGATTTTAATTGATTGCGGTCTATACCAGGGCAGGAAGGAGATCGTAGAGGAGAATTTAACACCCTTTAATTTTGATCCGACTGACATTGATTACCTGCTGCTGACCCATGCCCACCTCGACCATTGCGGGCGTATTCCACTGCTGGCAAAGAGAGGTTTTAAAGGTGAGATCATAACAACGTCAGCAACCGTAGAGCTGGCACGCCTGGTAATGCTTGATTCAGCGGGCCTGCAGGAAGAAGAGGCTCGCTACCAGCAGCGTCGAGCAGATCGTAAAAGTGGTCGCCATAAGAAGAAAATAGAACCCTTATATACCCGGCTGGATGCACTTAACTGCCTTGAATTCATTGGCCGCAGGGCAAGTTACGACAGGACAATATTAATTGCACCGGGTATACGGGCCACCTTTATTGATGCCGGGCACATACTGGGCTCTGCCAGCATACTGCTGGAGCTGGAAGAACAGGGCCAGTCTCATCGTGTAATTTTTTCCGGTGACATCGGCTATAGCAATCGTGCAATTTTACGTAATCCGACACCGCCGCCGCAGGTAGACACCGTTGTAATGGAGACCACCTATGGCGATCGCCTGCATAAGCAGTTAAAGCCCTCTATTGACGAGCTGTATACGGCAATTAATGAAACCATCGGGCGTGGCGGAAATGTCATTATTCCTACATTTGCCCTGGAGCGGGCGCAGGAAATACTGTTTTATTTGCGCGAAGGGGTAGAAAAAGGAATTATCCCACATTATATCAATGTCTTCCTTGATTCTCCGATGGCAATTTCTGCTACCAGAATTTTTGCCCGCCACCCTGAATGTTATGACAGCAAAACACTAAAGGTGTCACAGTATAGTGGCGACCCATTCAACCTGCCCGGCCTGCGTTTCACCCAGGAAACAGCAGAATCCATGGCGATAAATAATGTAACCGGTGGTGCAGTAATCATGGCTGGCTCCGGTATGTGTACTGGCGGACGGGTGCGCCACCATCTCAAGCACAATATCTGGAATAGAAAAAGCAGTATTATATTTGTTGGATTTGCAGCACATGGAACCCTGGCAAGACGTATTATTGATGGTGCTGAAGAAGTCAGTATTTACGGTGAAAAAATGCCCGTGCGAGCAAGCATCTATACGATTGGCGGTTTTTCTGCTCATGCAGATCAGGCTGAGTTGCTGTCCTGGCATGGGCAGACCGGGAACCCGAAAACCACATTCCTGGTTCATGGTGAAAAAGAAAGCATGCAGGCCTTGGCGGCTAAACTGGCGGGAACAAAAGTCATCATGCCAGAGCTGGACCAGTCATTCTCCCTGTAACACAATAAAAGGTGTCAGGCTCCTTTGTATATAAGCCTGACCCTTAGTTACTAACATTTGACAGATAAAAATCATCAATCATGTCGTCAAGTGAGTCATTTTCTACCCTGAATTTTTTATTGCCTGAACTGTATCTTTCATGGTCTTGCTCGCAATACACGCAGCGACTGCAGCCGGGTATTGCTCTTCTTCTCTTTACTGGAATAAGATCATTACATTCCACACATTTCTTAACCGGCGGCATACCTGCACGCCTGTTAATAGCGATGCCCCTTGCCGCCGCTATAGCTCTTTCGAGGTCTTCTGCAATAAGCCGCTCTGCCATATCTACCTGATCCATTTCTGTCTCCTGTATATTCATGTTATTGACGAAATAAAGTGTAGAGTCTGTACGTGTCAGTTTTATGAACGTTTTATAAAACTTTTATGACACACCCATCAATATAGACAGACTTAGTCCCTGGATTTTTACCCTCCCGGTTTATCTTGACTAATTAGGACGACTGTATTATTTTATTCCAATACATTAGGGTGTACATCGTGTTTCTCAGGATGCAATAAAGAAACACCCGTCAAACTGGAAAAGAAAAATGAACAACAAGCTTTTTAGCACTGTCGCACTGGGTGACCTTACATTACCCAACCGGATGGTCATGGCACCGATGACGCGCAACCGCGCGAACCGGGACAATGCCCCGCATAGCCTGAATGTAAAATACTACCAGCAGCGCGCTAGTGCCGGTTTAATCATAACCGAGGCCTCGCAGGTCTCTGCAGAAGGCGTTGGCTACCCCGGCACGCCCGGCATCTATAGTGATGCACAGGTGGCAGGCTGGCGCGATGTTGTCGATGCTGTGCATGCGGAAGGTGGCTATATATTTATTCAGCTCTGGTATTGCGGACGCATCTCTCACCCGGATTTATTGCCCGATAATCAAACGCCGGTCGCGCCTTCTGCTATACGACCGGAAGGTGAAGCAATTACTTTTGAAGGAATGAAACCCCTGGTCACCCCACGGGCACTTGAAACCAGTGAGATCCCGGAAATTGTGGCGCAGTACAAACAGGCCGCTGAAATGGCCAGACAGGCAGGGTTTGATGGCATTGAAGTACATGCTGCCAACGGCTATCTCATCGACCAGTTCCTGCGAAACGGTTCAAATCACCGCACTGACCAGTATGGCGGCAGCCCTGAAAACCGTATGCGCTTTCTCAATGAAGTTCTCGATGCAGTGTGTGAAGTCTGGCCTGCCCAGCGTGTTGGCATAAGACTGACACCGGAAAATAGTTTTAACTCCATGTCGGACTCCGATCCGCAGGCGCACTTCGCCTATTTTATTGCACAGCTTAATCCACGCAAGCTGGCATATTTGCATATCCTGGAAGGCGACATGATGAGCAGTGAGCGGCGTGTTGATTACCGTCCTCTGCGTGATAGCTTTGATGGTGTTTACATGGCCAATCACGCCTATGACAAAACTCGCGCTGAACAAGCCATAAACAACGGTGATTGTGACATGGTCGCGTTCGGTGTTCCCTATCTGGCCAACCCGGATCTGCTGTATAGATATCAAAATGATCTGCCATTAAACGAAGCAGACCAGGCAACTTTTTATGGCGGTGACGAACACGGCTATACAGACTACCCCTTTGCCCGGCCAGCATGAGCGGCTAAAAAAAGGAACCGATCATGGGGCACAAAGGCGAGGCATTGAGACAGCGGATTGTCGCATCTGCCGACCAGCTGTTTTACCGGCAGGGATATGAAAACACGTCTTTCAGCGATATAGCAGAGGACGTGGGAATCTCACGTGGTAATTTTTATTATCATTTCAAAAGCAAAGATGAGATTTTATGCGCAGTAATAGATACCCGGCTCACTGGCATCGAGCGGATGCTGGATGAGTGGACCAGCCAGTATACAGATCCCATGCAGCGCATTGTTAAGCACATTGATATCCTGACCAGCCACCAGGACGACATCATCAGTCACGGCTGCCCCGTCGGCAGCCTGTGTACCGAACTGGCAAAATCACATCATTCCATGCTGCAGGATGCAACTAAAATGTTCTCGGTACAGCGTGACTGGTTAACGGTACAACTAAAAGAGCTTGGCCTGGGTAAAGAGGCCAAACAGGTCGCCATGCACTTACTGGCCCGTGCGCAGGGTATCGCCACCATTAGCAATGCCTTTGATGATAAATCGTTTCTGCGCCAGGAAGTAAAACGTTTAAAGCAATGGCTGGATGAACGGGTTTACTAACAAAGAGTTGGAACCGTAGCCCGCCCCGGCAGGACTTGCTACTAGAGAAAGCTGGAATCCAGGCCCAAGTTTCTGCAGTTTTTAATTCTCTACAAGGGTGTCAGCGGCTGGCTGTAGTGATCTTGCTTTTTGCTTATACATCAATGCATCCGCCTCAGCCAATAATTCATCAATGGATTGATTTTTTTCAGGCCTGAATGTCACCACACCAGTGCTATACATAATATCATATTCATCAACTGTTTCCTGATTGTGCTGCGAAATGGACAGCTCTAGTCGTTCGAGTATCTCACCCGTTTCATTGCCTTCAATACCCGTCAGTAGTGCGACAAACTCATCCCCACCTATGCGAGCAAGGATATCCGTATCACGCAGGGAATCTTTCATAAAGGCCGCAAAAGCGGCCAGTGTTTTATCACCTTCGGCATGTCCGTATTTGTCATTGATGGATTTAAAATCATTGAGGTCGAGGTATATTAGTGTGGCAGGAATATCATTTTGTGCACAGATCTTCAGTGCCTTATTGGCAAGAACATAAAAGCCTCTTCTATTTGTCAGATCTGTCAGTTCATCCATAGTGGCCAGATGCACCGCCGTAAGTTCCTGCTGGGCCAAATAGGCAAGGTCTTCTAACAACACCTGGTCCGAGTCGCTGAATTTTCTCGGGGCATAATCGAGTATGCACAGCGTACCGATTTTTCTGCCATTAACTTCGAGCGGATAGCCGGCATAAAACCTTACTTTGGGCTGCAATACAATCAATGGATTATCGAGAAAGCGCTCATCTCTGGTCGCATCTTCGATCACGAAGGGGCCGTCACTGAGAATTGCATGACCACAAAAGGTAAGGTCCCTTGGTACCTCTACAGGATCGATACCCAGGCACGATTTGAACCACTGCCGCGTCTCGTCAATCAGACTGACCTGCGCGACTGGAACATTGAACAGGCGCATAGCCAGGCGAGTCAGGCGGTCAAAGCGCTCCTCGGGTGGGGTATCCAGAATGTTCAGTGAATACAGTGTTTCCAGCCTGCGATGCTCATCTGCTGGGGTGTCCGGCTTCATCATATTAAGAGCTTAGCTTATCTGTCGGGTGCTGCAGTAAATCTACACGAATAGGCATTAAAAAATGTGCGCCATCATCACCAAGGTGTTGTTCAAAACGCTGTTTGACCAGCGCATACAGATTGTCATCGAGCTTGTGGCTGGAATGCGTAGCTTTTATCGTATTATTTTCAAACTCGGCAAAACTTTCAAATTTCATCGGCGAATTGAAAAATGTTTCTTCAACCAGATTGAACAACCCCTCATCCACCGCTTTTTTTACCGTGTGAAATGCCGCTTCACGAACTTTTTGCTCATCGTGAAATAATCGCAGAACCTCATTAAAATCGCCGGCAAAGACCGGTTCGGAGATATACAGCAGACCAGCTGGCTTCAACACACGCCTGATTTCCTGCATCGATGCATCCATAAGCTCCAGCGGCACATGGTGTAAAGACTTGAACATAAACACCACATCGACCGAGTCATCTTCCAGCGGAATTTCCTGCGCACCGGATAGAGCAAACGACACATTGGGTAAATCTGTTATCTGCAGATTTTTTTCATGAGCAATTTCATCAACTTCTAATGCGGTAATTTTACGCCCTGTACCAGACGTTGCAATATTACGGGTGATTTCAGCACTACCGCAGCCTAACTCCAGAATGTGCTTACCATCCAGTGATAACAGGCAATTGTATATTTCAGACTCAGGACAGTTAACATCGACTTGCTCTGCTGCTATTTTCATTGATCAATCTCTTGTAGAGAATTCGGGTAAAAGATCCAACATCTCCATTATATACCAGGAAAACCCTGAGCCGCCTGTGATCTTAATTGCTTTCTGATTTTGTGATGGAAAGTTGCGTTATCCTCACCGGTTCCCGCGGGTACATCCGAAAAAAATAATTCCCGGAATCTTCAACGGAAAATCTGATATCTATTCGGCTGTTGCTGGAATTAACACAATCTTCAACAACCATATCAAATTCGTCGGATATCAGGTGCAGCGTTGCCTTTGTGTCCTTTTCCAGCTCAAGCTGCAAGCGGTAGTCTCCAGCGGAGAGACTGCCAACAGGAAGGAAATAGCTCCTGTCCGTCAAGGTTGAGAATTTTTCCAGCACATCACTTCCCCATGTTTTCTTAAGGGGAACAGCGTTGTTTAACGGGTAATAGGCGCACTTTTCCTTCATGTAGTTGAGGATGTCGAACAGCTCCTTCTGCAGCCACTGTTTCCCGCTCGCCGGACCATAATAACGCAAAATATGGTTGGTGGACCTCTCAAAGGCATCATCAAAACTTAAACGGCCGCTGCATTGTGCCTCATGACATTTTGCACAAATGGTATTGAAGATAACCACAGATTCTGTAAAAGGTCTGTCTTCGACAGCAAACGCCCCGTATGGAAACATAAGAAAGATCAGCAGTGCTGATGTCCAGTCTACAAAAACTCTTTTCATTTCTCTGACTCCCCGTGGTTATAATCAGGCAGGCTATACCGAATGCGTCTAAGAATGCTTTGGCTCACGTTGAATGCGGATATCCAGTGGCTGATTGGTATCAAGGTGTACATCACGCTGGGGAAATGCAATGGAGATCCCGGCCGCAGCGAATTTCCTGTTAATGGCTTCATGCAGTTCGCTTTTGCTGAGCAGGCGATAGTCCATATTGTCGATGAAGTAACGCAGCACCAAAGTCAGCGCGTTGTCGTCAAAGGATTCAAAGGTCACAAAGGGTGCCGGTTCGTCAATGATATATTTACTTTCAATTGCCGACTGCTCCATCAGTTTTGTGGCAAGCTCTACATCACTGCCATAGGCAACACCGACGGATACACTGATGCGCGACACGGTATCAGACAGTGACCAGTTCAACAGCCGGCCGGTAATAAACTCCTTGTTTGGAACCAGCAGTTCTTTTCGATCGAAGTCCCTGATGGTGGTCGCACGGATACGTATTTTTGTCACCACACCACTAACATCACCGACGGTTACAACATCACCAATACGTATCGGGCGCTCGAACAGGATGATGAGGCCGCTGATAAAATTGGCGACTATCTCCTGCAGGCCAAATCCGATACCTACACCGAGGGCGGCAAATATCCATTGTATCTCTGACCACGTACCACCCAGCTTACTGAATAATATCGAAACACCCACTGCAATAAGGGTATAGCTGGTCAGAGACTTTATCGCATACAGGCTACCGGGGCTGATCTCTGAGCGTTGTCGCAGCAGTAACTCTATGAATGCCGGCAATCGTTTTACCAGGATTATCAGGACAATGAGGGTGATGATAGCCAGGATGATATCGGCCAGTGTCACAGGCATGTACTCAATGATGCCTTCCACCGAAACCTTGTGCTGCCAAAGCGTTACCTGGTCAAAGATACGAAATGCCGGCAGCATATCCGACCAGGAGACCCACAGCATAATGACAGCCAGTATCACCAGCGATGTATTTAACAGTTTCCGTACGTCATCGCTGACTGCATCAATATCAATTTTTGGTTCGTCCAGCTCCAGCGTATTTTCCCCGGCCGGGACATCTGTATTTTCACGTGCGGCAAGCATTGCTTCTCGCTCCGCACGTGCCTCCTGCAGCGCCAGGCGTCGTCTGGCTATCAGTATCCAGCGCACAACAAACTGGTGCAGCAGAACCATTTCAAGAATAAGCCACATTGACTGAACCAGGTTTTCAAGTAAAATACCGGCTGAATACAGATAGCCGAGCAGTGCCAGAATAACTGAGCCTATAGGTATCACGACTGCGAGCAGCAGCCACAGGTAGCGAATTCCAACTTTTGCCGACTTTTTCTGAGCTGTAGAGAATTCACGCAGGGCGCCTGTTTCAGGATTCAGCACCCGGTAGAATAAAGCCGTCAGCGCCAGCGCCGCAATAACAAATGCCAGCCGCCCCAGCCCCTCGTCATGCCCGGGTATGTCGCTATAGATAACAACAAAGGCAATAAAACCTGGCGGCAGAAAAGTAAAGATGAAAATATTTATGTCCCGGCGCAGCAGGCTGAGGCTGGCCTGCGGCCATTTGAAATGACGATCCGCAATCCCCCCCTGTGCACACAGAACATAGTAGACACGCAGGAAGAACAGTGCCTGTGCGGTAAAAATCAGTGCACTGCCTACATTCTTTGAAACGACGGAAGAATCCAGTGCAGTCAGCAATTGCCAGCCGATGCTGCCAATCAGCATTGGCCATGACAGGGCCAGCAGCACTGTCAGGGCCACCCCCCATGCCGTGTATGATATTTTGTCGCGCATCACATCGCCAACATGATCACCAGTTGAAATCAGTGCTTTGCGCAGCGCCTTATCCTTCCACCGCAGTATGAAAAAGATGACCAGCGTGAAAAGCATCCAGGGTTTGCTGGTTGCCTGTCTGTACAGCGTGGACAACATGTCCCGCCAGTGTGTGGGAGCAAGCAGTTCCTGCCACTGTGCAGGCAGTATGGAAAAAGAAGACAGGCTTATCGGACTGGTACTGCGTATCCAGAGCAGGTGTTCGGAAAGAAAGTCACCATATTGTTCTGCCACTTCGTTTAGAGAACGCTGTGCAATATCGAGCTCGCTGAGAGTGCGTAAAAAGGTATTTCCTGTTTTATAGGCCTGTTGCAGGAACTGCTTGCGGTCTGCGGCAAGATATTGCAGTTCATCATCAATCTGCAGTTTTTCCTCGTCAGTTATACCAGCGGTGTAGTCAGCGATGTACTGATCAATGTCGCGAAGTGCTTTCAGCTCATCGTTATGCTGTATCTGCTCAAGACTGACCGTAGCGATCTGCCCTTCTATCTGCCTGACTTTTTTACTGTAATTTCGGGTATCCGGCAGCACACGGCGCTGTTCCAGCAGGATTTGCCCAAGTATCTGGCTCAGGCCTGCCACGCTGAGCTTTTTTCTGGTTCTATCAAACTCATCGCTGAGACGCTGTGCTTCGGCGCTGATCTTGCTGTTCTCCTGCTCCACTTCCTTCAGCCGGCTGGTCAGGTCACTGATTTGCGCGCTCAGCCCGGCATTCTTGCCTGCCAGCTTTTTCACCAGTCGGTGTTTGCCTTCGGCAAGTACCCTGGCTGTCTCTGCCCTGGATTCAGTCAGGCGTGCCTGATACTGACGGTGTACGTCCACCAGTTGTTCAAGTCGTTTTGCCCTGATCCTGACAAACGCAACACTGTGTTCTGCCTTCTCTTCCTCGGCTACCAGTAAATCAAGGCGGGTTGCCTGGCTTAGCAACTCCTGGTCGAGCATCCTTATCTGTGAGGCCTGCATTGTTGCCTGACTCTTACGCAGCCAGCCTTCTGCCTCGATCAGTGACTGTTTTTTACTACCGGCAAGCGGCTGCTCTGTTTCACCTGAAAGACCAACAGGCAGTTTTTTTGCCTCGATCAGCTGCTCACGAATGGCCTGCGGCCGTCCTGCCTGATATTTAATTGCTTCACGTGTCTTCTGCAAATTGGCTTCAACCGCGGCAAGGTCGGCTTTTTCCTTTAGCAGTAATTGCTCAAGAACCTCGATCGGTGTGTTGCTGGTGACTTCAAGGCTGTCTTCGGCGTCCAGCTTCTTTTTTTCAATGGTCTTTTTTCGCAGTTGTGCAGCCTTGACGGGGGCATCCTGCTTACTCAGGATAAAAGCATCAGCTTTATGCTGGTTCGCTGATGATAGTTCAAGGTTGTTGATGGTCTTTCGATACAGGCTTGCCAGGGAGGATTTCTCGTCGACTGACAGACTGGCATCGGCTTCAACACCTTCAATTTTTCTTTCCAGCACCGATATACTGATCTGAGAAATTGCTTCTTTAGCATCAGCTATCCCGGGGCTGGCACTCGAAGCAGGATAAGAAATGAATAACAGAATGAGTAGACACGCAGACAGCGCCTTCTGCAATAATCCGGACTTCATTCTAAAAATGGACATACGACAATCTCTTTAAATGTGTCTAGCCTGACTGCTGGCAATGATCAGCCGACAATAATTCTCCGCCCGGTCGCACGATGAACCTCCTTATTCATTCAAAAACAGGTGCTAACTATTTTCTGGAAACCGTGATCCTTCCCCTGATACCCAGTTTATGCCACCTTATATCGGGCGCAGGCAAAACAGTATATTCCATTAACAGGCAACCAAACATGAATATTCCTCTCAGCAGGAAAATTAATATTACTGCATTTGGGATATCGTCAGGCCTTTAGCGTCGATAGGGCCAGTCTAAGCAAGTTGATATAAATCAATTAGAAGAACAACTGAACTTTTATACCGCGTACTACTCATATTATCCACAAGGTTCAGAATACATATCAGGAATAAATTGTCATGGCAGAAAAGAAAACCGTTATACGCTTCATACTGACTGGCAGTGTAGCAATCATTACCGCAATAGGCTTTTTTGCCATCGCAGACCAGTCAGTTTCAGCAAAGGGGAAACTAGTGGATCAGCTCGCATCTGAAAACGCCGGGATGTGGCAGAAGCCAGAGGATGCTGAGCTGAAGAAAATACTCTCCTCTGAGCAGTACAATGTCACCCAGAAAGAAGCTACGGAACGCCCGTTCCGCAATGCCTATTGGGACAACAAGAAGGAAGGTATCTATGTTGATATTGTTACTGGTGAGCCATTGTTCAGCTCTCGCGACAAATTCAAGTCAGGTACTGGCTGGCCAAGCTTTAGCCAACCGCTGGTAAACAGCCATGTGGTTGAAAAACCCGACAGGAAATTTGGCATTCTGCGTACAGAAGTGAAATCAAAATATGGTGACTCACACCTTGGTCATCTTTTTGATGATGGCCCAAAGCCAACGGGCCTGCGCTACTGCATCAACTCAGCCTCATTGCGGTTTATTGCAAAGGAAAATCTTGCTAAGGAAGGCTATAGCCAGTTCACTCAACAATTTCAGGAGTAACAAAAGAAACCAGTACGGCACAGAGGCTAACCAGCAACAGACAAACTGACAAAGCCATCAAGCCTTCGGCCATGGTAATGCCAAATAGAACTTCCGGCGTGTAGCCGCATGTTGTTTCAACACGGTACAGCCATGGCAGCCATTTCTCGATCGCAAACCAGGCTGGCAAACCAAGATCAAAATTGCAGTTCCCCACTACAAAACCCCGTTCCGTCCCTAACAGCAGATAGGATCGCTCCACCAGGCCAACAGCAATAACGACTATAGAAAGATGTGCAATAGAGTTCATCACCCTGTTATGCCGGGTGAGCAGACCAAGGAAAGAAACTATCACAAACAAAGAGATCCACAGGCGCACCTGTATGCACATAACACAGGGCAGTTCATCGAAAACATATTGATGAACCAGTGCAATCACCAGTAAAGTGACACCCCCCACGATATAAATCAGCCAGTACCAGGGACTATGGACAAGGCTGCTTAGGTTCTTAGTAATAGTATTATCCATGGTTAGCAGTGTAAGTGATTTTCTCAAATCAATCGAGATTTTAAGAACAGTAATATTAGCTTGCCATTATTCAGGAAAATAGATGAGTCAAGAGCTATTATCCATTCAGCCAGGGTTCATTCATCCTGTAATTAAATAATCCTCAAGCTAACTAAAACGAGGGCTTAGAGATGAATGCAACTGCAATACAATCTAGCAACAGGACTCACCACCTGATTAAGGCCAATATCCTGCTGATGGCCACAATCCTGTTTCTCACTGGCGGCACGGCGTACGCAAGTCATCGTCATCATGAGTACACTTCAGGCTTGCCGGTAACATTCGATTACATTTATTACCCGAACATACACCTCTACCAGGATACCTATAGTTACCCGCGTCATACTCATCATTACAATAACTATTACTACCGAGCTAACTACGGCCGTCACAAACCCTGGAGAAATAAGCATGGCCATAAACACCACAGGAAGCATCACAATGGCCATCATTATGATTAAGGGCACCTCTGGTTTAGGACGGTATTTAATGACGACTTTCCTGATCGACGCCGGCTATGTAATACTCTGTTAAAGTTCACAGGAAAAGTGCAGCGTATATGAAAAAAGCAACCACCCATAACGAGCATACTCGTACCGGTCTGTCTATTGAGTCGCTGGAAAGGGCCTACAATGACAACCTGTTTTATCTTCAGGGCAGGTCTTACGAATTTTCCACCGCCAACGATCGATACATGGCGGCTGCGTACACGGTGCGCGAGCGCATGCTCGAGCGCTGGATAAAAAGTGCCCAGACATACAAGGAGCAATGTGCCCGTACTGTCTGTTACCTGTCCGCTGAATTCCTGCTTGGTCCTCATCTCGGCAACAATATGATCAATATGGGTATCATGGAAAAGGCCCAGGAAGCCGCCATCGATATGGGGCTGGATCTCGAGGAGATACAGGAAACGGAAGAGGAGCCAGGCCTGGGCAATGGTGGCCTGGGACGACTGGCCGCCTGCTATATGGATTCACTCGCTACCCTGCAAATACCCGCCATCGGTTACGGTATTCGATATGAATTCGGCATTTTCGAACAGCGGATCGAAGAGGGCTGGCAGGTAGAGAGGACGGACACCTGGCTGCACAACGGCAATCCCTGGGAGTTGCCCCGGCCCAAGCTCAGGTTTGGCGTTGGCTATGGCGGCCATACGGAACATTACACCGGTGATGATGGCAAGCTGCACGTAAGATGGGTACCGGAACTGGTCGTCAACGGCATGGCCTACGACACGCCTGTCCTTGGCTACGGTGTCAATAATACAAATCTATTGCGTTTGTGGAAGGCTGAAGCGGCAAAGTCATTTGATTTCCAGGCCTTCAATGTAGGCGATTACTATGAAGCCGTACGCGCCAAGATGGAGGCAGAGAATATCTCCAAGGTGTTGTATCCAAATGATGAGCCGCAAGCCGGCAAGGAACTGCGACTCAAGCAGCAATATTTCTTTGTGTCCTGCACGCTGCAGGACATGATACGCCTGAATCTGAGGGGTGCGGACACACTGGATCACTTTCATGAAAAGTTTGCCGTTCAGCTCAATGACACCCATCCGGCAATTGCCGTACCGGAGCTGATGCGCTTGCTGATGGACGAGCACCAAATGTCGTGGGACAAGGCCTGGGACATTACACGCCGCAGCATTGCCTATACCAACCACACGCTGCTTCCCGAGGCACTGGAAACCTGGTCGCTAGAGTTGTTTAAGCGCCTGTTGCCACGCCATCTCGAGATCATTTACGAAATCAATAGCCGGTTCCTGGATGAAGTACGCATACACTTCTTGACTGACGACGGCGGATATGTCGAGCGCATGTCAATTATCGACGAAAAGGGGGGCGGCCGTGTGCGCATGGCGAATCTTGCCTGTGTCGGCAGCCATGCCATTAACGGGGTTGCCGCATTGCACACCGAGTTGCTCAAATCTACTGTACTGCGGGATTTCCAGGAACTGTGGCCGGACAAGATCCGTAATGTGACCAATGGCGTAACACCCCGTCGCTTCATGGTTCTGAGCAACCCGGGGTTGGCCGGCCTGCTGACAGAGAAGCTTGGCAATGGCTGGATTCGGGACCTGTATCAATTGCAGGGGCTTGAGTCATTTGTCGAGGACGACGAATTTTGTGCCCGCTGGCGCGAGGTAAAGGTTTCTGCCAAGCGTGATTTAGCCGTATGGATTGAGCAGCATGTCGGTATACAGGTTGATCCGACCAGCATGTTCGACATACAGGTCAAGCGCATCCATGAATACAAACGTCAACATCTTAATCTGCTGCATATAGTGACGCTATACAATCGCATCAAGCTGGACCCGGGCATTGACATCACTCCGCGGACTTTTATCTTTGGCGGCAAGGCGGCACCCGGTTATTTCATGGCGAAGTTGATCATCAAGCTGATCAATGCGGGGGGGGATGTGGTCAATAATGACCCAGATGTGGCAGGCCGGCTCAAGGTGGTGTTTGTGCCTGATTTCAGTGTCAAGCGCGGCCAGCGCATCTTTCCGGCGGCAGACCTTTCTGAGCAGATTTCTACGGCGGGCATGGAAGCATCAGGTACTGGCAATATGAAGTTTTCCATGAACGGCGCACTGACTATCGGTACACTGGACGGCGCCAATGTCGAAATCCGGCAAGAAGTGGGCGAGGAGAATTTTTTCCTGTTCGGCATGACTGCCGGGCAGGTGGCCGAGAAGTGGCGTACCGGCTTTAATCCCCGGGATGACTACTATGCCGATGTCGAGTTGAAAGCTGCCATCGACCTCATTGGCTCCGGCTTCTTTAGCCACGGAGACGAACAGATGTTCCGCCCGTTACTGGATAAGCTGCTGCAGCATGATCCCTTTCTGGTGTTGGCAGACTACCGCAGCTATGTAAACTGTCAGGATGAAGTAGCTCGGGCATTTCGAGAAACAGAACACTGGACTCGCATGTCCATTCTCAATGTAGCACGGATCGGAAAGTTCTCGTCGGACCGTTCCATACGGGATTACTGTGAGACTACCTGGAATGTTCATGCTGTGCCAGTGAAATTGTAGCGTCACCCGGGTCTGTCCAGAATATTTTGTACCGGCTAGTTTGCTTTCTTATATTTACCCTGTTCCAGCTCCTGACTGCGTAAATAATCTTCATATGAGCCGTGAAAATCTACAATACCTGCTGCTGTCATCTCGATAATTCGTGTTGCCAATGATGATACGAATTCACGGTCATGACTGACAAAGATTAATGTGCCGGGATAATTTTCCAGGGCCAGGTTCAGTGATTCAATAGACTCCATATCAAGGTGGTTGGTGGGTTCATCCATTAACATGACGTTCGGGCGCTGCAGCATTAACTTGCCAAACAGCATGCGGCCCTGCTCGCCGCCCGAAATAACCCTGACAGATTTTTTAATATCGTCCTGGGAGAACAACAAGCGTCCCAGTGTGCCGCGAATAACCTTTTCATCATCACCTTTTTGGGCCCACTGCCCCATCCAGTCCAGCAGCGGCAGGTCTTCTTCAAAGTCGGATGCATGGTCCTGTGCATAGTAACCAATCTCTGCATTTTCAGACCATTTCAGCTTGCCTGCTGTTGGCTCTAGTTCACCG
Organism: Pseudomonadota bacterium; assembly: GCA_034659075.1. Lineage (GTDB taxonomy): Bacteria > Pseudomonadota > Gammaproteobacteria > BMS3Bbin11 > BMS3Bbin11 > BMS3Bbin11. Next base: position 29,097 of record JAYEGM010000072.1, on the reverse strand, counting down.
ACCAGGCATTTCAACAGGGTCGATTTGCCAATCCCGTTAGGACCGATTACCGCTATACGTTCACCCACTTCAACCATCAGGCTGAGATCCGCAAACAAGTCTTCATCAAAGCCTTTGCCCAGGCCTTCTAACTCAAGCGCCAGGCGATGCAATTTCATCTTCTGATCAAAGCGGATGTAAGGGCTTTGACGGCTGGAAGGTTTGACTTCCTCCAGTTTGATTTTGTCTATTTGCTTGACGCGGGATGTAGCCTGTTTTGATTTTGAGGCATTCGCCGAGAAACGGCTAACGAAAGATTTAAGCTCGGCAATCTGTTCTTTCTTCCTCGCATTGTTGGCCAGTAAACGTTCCTTCGCCTGGGTAGCAGCCGTCATGTATTCATCATAGGAACCCGGATAGATACGTATTTCTCCATAGTCCAGATCAGCCATGTGAGTGCAAACACTGTTAAGGAAATGGCGGTCATGAGAAATGATAATCATGGTGCAGTTACGTTCGTTCAGCACCCCTTCCAACCAGCGAATGGCGTTGATGTCGAGGTTGTTGGTCGGTTCATCCAGCAGCATGATATCAGGCTCAGAGAACAGGACCTGTGCCAGCAACACGCGTAATTTCCAGCCCGGTGCTACTTCACTCATGGGACCATTGTGCTGTTCAACAGGAATACCTACACCCAGCAGCAATTCACCGGCACGTGCCTCGGCAGTGTAACCATCCATCTCGGCAAATTCAGATTCCAGTTCGGCGGCCCGCATGCCGTCTGCTTCTGACATCGCCGGGTTGGCATAGATTGCATCACGCTCTGACTTGACTGCCCACAGCTCTTCATGTCCCATGATCACAGTATCAACTACGCGAAACTCTTCGAAAGCAAACTGGTCCTGTTTTAATTTACCGATACGCTCATGGGGGTCTTTAGAGACATTGCCAGAAGTGGCATCCAGATCGTCCCCCAGAATTTTCATGAAGGTCGATTTACCACAGCCATTGGCGCCGATCAGGCCATAGCGATTACCATCACCAAACTTGACAGAAACATCTTCGAATAGCGGTTTGGCACTAAATTGGATGGTGACATTTGCAGTTGTTAACATTGTTCTAATTCCCTACTAACCTGCACGCTGTGCGCGATTACCCGAGCGACCCTGGTTGTTCGAGCGCCCCCTGGAAGCCGGACGCTTATTTTTCCACGTCGATGAGCCCTTGTTGCCACCAGGCCTTCTGTTCCTGCCTTTGGGCTGCTGCCTGCCGCGTCCATTAATTATCGGTTCCGCTCGAATCGAAGGATCGACCTCAAAACCTTCTACCACATCTTTAGGAATATCGCGTTTAATCAGGCGCTCGATATCTTTAAGCAGTTTCAGTTCATCCACGCATACCAACGACATGGCTTCACCTTCATTGCCCGCACGACCGGTGCGGCCGATGCGGTGTACATAATCTTCCGAGATGTTGGGTAGTTCGTAGTTGACTACGTGTGGCAACTGGTCGATGTCCAGTCCGCGGGCAGCAATATCTGTGGCAACCAGCACGCGCACTTTTCCTGATTTAAACTCTGCCAGTGCCCTGGTACGCGCTCCCTGGCTCTTGTTGCCATGGATAGCGGCCGCACTGATGCCATCCTTTCCCAGCTGTTGAGTCAGGCGATTGGCGCCGTGCTTGGTACGGGTAAATACCAGTACCTGTCTCCAGTTATTCGACCCGATCAGGAATGAAAGCAGCTCTCGTTTGCGGCTCTTATCTACCGGATGAACGACCTGCGTGACCGTTTCTGACGCGGTATTGCGTCGCGCCACTTCAATCAGTACCGGTGACTTGAGCAGGCTATCCGCCAGCCGCTTAATATCATTAGAAAAAGTGGCAGAGAATAACAATGTCTGCTTATCTTTGGGTATCAATGCCAGCACCTTCTTGATGTCATGGATAAAACCCATGTCGAGCATACGATCGGCTTCGTCAAGTACCAGAATATCGATGTTTGAAAGATTGACCGATCGCTGGCCGACGTGATCCAGCAGTCTGCCCGGGGTCGCAACCAGAATGTCGACACCCCGAATAAGCTTCTGCTTTTGCGGGTTGATGCTTACGCCGCCAAAAACTACGGTAGATTTCAAAGGCAGGTGCCTGCCATAGGTATCTACGCTTTCGGCGACCTGTGCCGCCAGTTCGCGGGTAGGTGTAATCACCAGGGCACGTAGTGGGCGGCGGCCTTTTACAGGTTTAGCCGTCGCCATTAAACGTTGCAGCAAAGGCAGAGTAAAACCGGCGGTCTTGCCCGTTCCAGTCTGCGCGCCGCCCATGATATCGCGTCCTTCAAGGATGAGAGGAATGGCCTGCTTCTGAATGGGTGTAGGTTCGCTATAGCCTTGTTCGGATACAGCACGGAGTAATTCGGCCCTTAAGCCGAGGGAATCAAATGACATAATAAATTTTTCTCTAGGGATCGGCTGCCCAGGACTTATCGTCTGGGTCGGTCCAGGCGAAACTGTGTGTTTGTTTCGAGGTGAATCTGAAAGGATTACCGCTTTTAAATAGGTGCAGACCGAAGTGCACCAGGAATTAGTGCGGGACTATACCCTAAATTACCCTGTTTGTTAATTTGAATTTGAAACTACAGGGCACCTCATCATTACGAGGACCGCAGCAACAACGAAAGAATAGAGCTAGCTCTATGTTTTACTGATCAATTGCAGGAATTCATGCCGGGTACGGTGGTTCTTGCGGAAAGATCCAAGCATCATGGAGGAAACTGTCCAGGAATTCTGTTTCTGCACACCGCGCATCATCATGCAGAAATGCTGTGCCTCTATCACCACACCAACACCCGCGGCATTGGTCACTTGCATAATCGCATCGGCAATTTGCTTGGTCAGCTGCTCCTGAATTTGCAGGCGTCGAGCGAACATATCGGAAATACGGGCTATTTTAGAAAGGCCGATCACCTTGCCGTCAGGAATATAGGCCACATGAGCCTTGCCGACAAAAGGCAGCAGATGATGTTCACACATGGAATACAGTTCGATATCTTTCACAATTACCATTTCATCATTGTCAGAATCAAATACCGCACCATTTAAAACCTCTTCCAGAGATTGCTGATATCCCTGCGTCAAAAAAGCAAAGGCCCTGGATGCGCGCTCCGGGGTTTTTAACAGACCATCACGATTAATATCTTCGCCAGTACTGGCAATCAATTGTTCATACAGATCTGTGGTTTTCTTTGGCATGTTTCGTCTATTCCTTTTTACTGTGGTCAGACTCTGTCAGAGGACAGATACAGGGTCAAGAAGAATAAAGCTGCAAAACCCTTAAGAGCATGAGGATTTTTAGCAAATTATTTATTACAATCTCTTCTGCTGGCCACTGGTAACGGTTTCATAGGCAGCGGCACTAATTACAATCAAACCACCCGCTACAGTAGTCCATTCAGGTATTTCTGCCAGAAACAGCGCAGCGAACAAGGTACCGTAAACCACCTGCATACAACCAACCAGACTGGCTGTTTTTGCCTTCAGGTGCAACAGGCTGTTAGCAAATAAGGTGTGAGGCAGGGCCGTAAAAAAGACTCCCAGCAGGATAAGTTGCAGCCATTGGGTCTGGCGTACCTCGGGGATGACCTGTGCTGAAAATGGTGTTAGCAGCACAATCACCATTAATGTCTGGTAGAACAGCGCATGTCGTGCAGGGTAAGTTCTGAAATAACGCCCGTGTATGATGTTTCTCATCGCAAACAACAAGGCTGATAATACCCCCCAGAAAACGCCCACCGTTGTTTGGTTATCAATAGAGAATTCCGGTACCAGTAAATATATACCGAACAAAACCACGATCGCACTAAGGATGTCTTTTATATGAGGACGCTCACCATGGAAAAAGGGTTCAAGAAAAACCGTGATCACCGGGTAGGTGTATAGCGAAACGATACCGATGGCGATAGAGGATACCTGCATTGCATGAAAATAAGTCACCCAGTGCGTGGCCAGAAAAAACCCCAGCAACATCGCAGTCAGGTAATCACGTCTATTGTTAAGCTTTACTGATTCTTTAAGGTATTTTATATAAATTGCGATTGCTGCAACGGCGAACACACTGCGCAATAGCGTTATTTCTATTGCCGAGAGGGCAATCAGTTTTGAGAACAACGCGGTCAGACCGAAGATGAGAACTGCAGCATGTACGGACAACAAACCTTCGGTATGACTTTTCATCTGCAATCACATTAGCCAGGTGGTTTATTGCTGCTTTAACCAGCGGCGAAGATGTGAATCTTTTCTTTAGCAAACTCGATAATATCACCTGAAACAATCTTTTTTCGTTTTCTGGTTTCTACCACTCCATTGACTAACACCTGCCCTTCAGAAATAACAGACTTTGCTTCACCGCCGCTCGCGACCATACCTTCGAATTTCAGAATTTTATAGAGCTCAACCGGCTCCTTTGAAACTTCAACCTTTCTCATTTTCAGCTAGTCCATTCATAATTTAATTTGAACATTATAGGGCACCTCTATAGTTATCGTAGTTTTCGCACCTTGAACCTACGACCTTTTATTTTACCTTCAGAAAGAATCTTCAAGGCCGGTTTGGCAATGGAAAATTCCACTGCAACGTAAGCCACGCTATCAGAAATATCAATCTTACCAATCTTTTTAGCCGGTAAATTTGTATTTGCCGTTAAAGCACCTAATATATCCCCGGCACGTACTTTGTCTTTGCGGCCACCGCTAATAATCAGCGTGACCATCGGCGGGTTTAGCCTGAAGTTTTCCCGGGTTTTAAGTGAAGAAGTTTTATCAATCCGGACGGGCGTTTTCTGGAATTCTTTTATCGCTCTGACCTTATATTGCTCGGCGGCCATGAACAAACTTAATGCCAGGCCTTCGTTACCTGCCCGGCCCGTGCGCCCAATACGGTGAACATGCATTTCCGGATCCCGTGATAACTCGAAGTTTATAACAGCCTGCAAATCTTTAATGTCCAGCCCACGGGCAGCAACGTCGGTGGCAATAAGTATCGAACTGCTTTTATTAGAAAACTGGAGCAGCACCTGATCGCGTTCTTTTTGTTCAAGATCACCGTGCAGGGCACGCGCATGGAAGCCCTGTTTCCATAATTCATCAGCCAGTTCCTGACACTGTTGTTTACGGTTGCAAAACACCACACTGGATTCAGGGCGGTAATGTTGTAAAAGAGAAACTAATGTTTTAGTTCTCTGGCCTTTTTGTATTTCATAGAAAATCTGCCGTATCCTTTTATTATCATGCAAGGCTTCCACACGCACATCAAGCGGACTGGTCTGAATGGCCGCACTGATTTCTTTGATTTCATCAGGGTAGGTAGCCGAAAATAACAGGCTTTGCCTCAGATCCGGCGTCTTTTTAATTATACGCATGATGTCATCATGAAAACCCATGTCCAGCATGCGGTCGGCCTCATCCAGCACCAGCGTTTTTAATCCATCCAGCATTAAGGACTTCTTTTGCAGATGCTTTAAAATCCGCCCCGGTGTACCCACCACGATATGCGGGTGGTGCTGCAGAGAGGCCAGTTGCGGACCTATTGCTTTGCCGCCACACAGGGTAACGACTTTAGTATTGGGTATCGCACGTGCAAGACGACGGATTTCATTACTTACCTGGTCGGCAAGTTCCCGCGTCGGGCAAAGTACCAGCGCCTGGGTTCGGTAGCTTCGTACGTCAAGTGCATGCAGCAAGCCGATAGCAAATGCCGCTGTTTTCCCACTGCCCGTTTTTGCCTGAGCCAGAACGTCTTTTCCCTGTAGAATAGCAGGCAGACTCTGGGCCTGTATCGGCGTCATATACTGGTAACCCAGTGACTCGATATTGGCTAAAGTCTCACTGCCCAGGGGTAGTGATGAGAAAGCTGTTTTTGTCATGATCTGTGCTGGCTGATGGAAGAAACTGGCGCATGATACCTGAATCAGTGTTAATTAACATTGTACTGGTCATGCAGGTCTGCTGATTCAACATCATGCCAGGTAGCTTGTTACTGGTATATCGTGTTGCTAATGGACATTTACTCTTATCGTGATAAATCTGGCTCTACTTGATTAGCTAAATTTCAATGCAGCGTTTGAAAGATGTCCTTTCATGTAAAAATCCCCCAAATAGCGTAATCCACTCCGTCTCATATTTTACCCCTATGATTGATTTTTTCATCCAGCTCAGGTCCCGCAAAACGTTTGTTTAACCACTTCATCAGGTTCGGGAGGCAAGCTGAAACTGTCCTTTCCTTCCTGTTGCTGATACGGATTCTGCAACACCTCATGCAATTCATGAAATACAGAAAAATCGTCATGATCTTCTGCCGCTCTAATTGCCGCTTCTATCTGATGATTTCGTGGAATATAAACAGGGTTTACCGCCTGCATTTTAGCTTGTCGTTCTTTATCGCTAATTGTTTCCATGCTTAACCGCTTACGCCACTTAACCGCCCAATCATCAAATTGCATTGGCTTATCAAATAAACCTTGAATATTGCTATCATGCTCTATTGATTGCGCAGCTAATTGCGACAGGTAAAAAAACGTTAACGTAAAATCAGCATTGTTCGTTGCCATCGTATCGAACAATTCTTCGATAAGTGCTTTATCATCCTGTTTTGTTTCATCATCATCGCAAAGCAATCCACACTTGGCTCGCATACCTGCCAACCAGTCATTCTGATAACGCTCAACATAGGTTTGCAAAACATCTTCTGCGACCTCAACCGCCGCATCAGTGTTTTCTGCCAATAATGGTAATAATGATTCTGCCAGACGTGTTAAATTCCACAGCCCGATGGACGGTTGATTGCTATAGGCGTAACGCCCTCCACGATCGATGGAACTAAATACCCGGTCATGATCATAGACATCCATAAATGCACACGGCCCATAGTCAATTGTCTCCCCTGCTATCGACATATTGTCGGTATTCATCACGCCATGGATAAAACCCAACTGCATCCACCGCGCAATTAACGACGCCTGATGATCAATGACCGCTTTTAAGAAAGACACATAAGAGTTTTTTGCCCCGCCTGCCAATGGGTAATTTCGCTCAATGACATAATCAGCCAGTTTCTGTATAGCTTCCACGTCACCTTTCGCAGAAAAATACTGAAATGTTCCGACACGGACAAAGCTCGATGCAACACGAGTAATAATACCCCCCGGCAGCAACCTCTCTCTCGCCACCTGCTCGCCCGTCGTTACCACAGCCAGTGCACGCGTGGTCGGCACACCCAGCTTTACCATCGCCTCGCTGACTAAATATTCACGAAGCACCGGACCCAAAGCAGCACGACCATCACCATCACGAGAATAAAAAGTGCGCCCGGAACCCTTTAATTGCATATCAAAGCAAGCACTATCAGGGCTAATAATCTCACCTAATAAGATCGCACGACCATCACCCAACTGTGGATTAAAGTGACCAAATTGATGACCTGCGTAAGCCATCGCTAAAGGCTCTGCACCATCAGGTATGAAATTCCCCGAAAAAAGTGCCGCGCCATGGGTTGAGTTTAAATCTGCAGCAGGTAAACCCAACGTTTCAGCAAGTTCGTCATTAAATTTAATCAGCGCAGGTTGAGTAACGGGTGATGGGCTCGTCTTTACGTAAAACCTTTCGCCTAAGCTTACGTATCGATTGTTGAAGGGAATTTGTTTCAATTTTTTCTCACTAGCTAAACCGCAATGAGCGGCAGTTTAACTTACTAACTGTTCCACAAAGTCGGAGGAAATATATGGGAATATTGCTTTGCGATCGCTGCCGCGCTTCGCTCGCAACGACGGGCTTCGTTCAATTAATCAGAGGTTCCTTAAATTGTAAAACAGGTTTGCCAGATTATTTATTATTTAACGTATTGCTCTCTTTTTTTATCGGTCAGCGCTTTCAGGAAGCTTGTGATGTCACTTACCTGCTGATCGGTAAGCTCTTCATTTAATTGCAGCTTGCCCATTTTGCGTACCGCCTCTTCCAGTGTTTCGATTTTTCCATCATGAAAATATGGTGCAGTTAAGGCCACATTGCGCAACGGTGAAACTTTAAAAAACATACGATCATCTTCATTTTTTGTCAGGGTGTAGATTCCCTGGTCCGCCTGGTTTTCATAAGGATTTTCCTTGCCAATTGGCTCATAGGTTTCACCACCAATGAGCTTTCCATCGTGGCAGGATTTACAGTCCACCTTCAGAAATTCTTTTAAACCACGCTGCTCAAGCTTGCTTAATGCAGCTGCATCACCATTCATGAAATCATCAAAGCGGCTCGGTGTAATCAAGGTGCGTTCAAAGGCCGCGATGGCTTCTGCTATATGCTGGTATGTAATGGCCGGTTCATCATTGGGGAAGGCTTTTGCGAAAGCACCTTGATATTCAGCAATACCCTGTATCTTTTGCTCTACTGTTTTCTCATCTGGCATGCCCATTTCGATCGGATTAAGGATTGGCCCTTTGGCCTGTTCGACCAGGTCTTCGGCCCGGCCATCCCAGAACTGGCTGTCCTGCCAGCCTGAATTTAATACCGTCGGACTGTTACGAGTTCCCTTCTCACCCCTTGCGCCGGGTGAAGTAGGTAGATTATCGACTCCGGCAGAACCGTTTTCCAGGACGTGACAGGAGGCGCAGGACTGTTTGTCATTGATAGACAGGCGTTTTTCAAAATAAAGTTTTTTACCCAGTGCGATACGTTCTGCTGTGTCGTTTTCTGATCCCGGCATAGTTTCCGGTAAAGGTGCAAAAAAACGATTTGCGCGAGCTATCAGGAGATCAGCATCATCAGCAAAGGCGTTAGCTGTCGCCAGCAACAGGCAGGTAGTTGTCAGCCAGAAAATGTTTATAGCTCTCATCAACTTTACTCCGCTTATCGTCAACCAGCTTTCCAATGCTATCGACTGAAATGATATAAATTATGAGATATTATACCCCAGGGGGTTCTCTGTAACCATTAAGGAGCCTCTATATATCCCACTTCCAGGCAGCAGAAAGGCGTAAACAGGAGAACACCAATGAAGCCAATACTTACCGTTGAATTCAAAGCAACACAAAATGGCCAGGACATCTATGAAGAAAGTGTGCCACTACAAAGCCCTGAGGAATTGTTTGAATTTATAGCTGTTGGTGGCGGCTGCGACAACATCCCTGATGAGGTGAACGAAATACAAATGCTCTTCATGGCTCCTGCGCATGCCAACAAGCTCAACCCTATTGCTGACAAGCAGGTCACGCTGGAGCTGGGCATGGTCTATATCACTGGACCATTGTCAGAAATTGTTCAAACAGCAGACATGCTGCTGAACAAAGCAGGTCGTGGTGAACTTTCAGAGTCATTCCTGAAAGTCATCAACGCAAGAGCCTGATTATAGGCCCTGGTTTAGGTGCCCATTATACCCGCCCGTTTCACATCACTACATACTGGCCTGATGTTTAAAAAATTCGTCATCGGTATTTTTGTACTGTTCTGGCTGGCCCTGGCAATCAACCCGGTTCATCCGGGAATCTGGGCAATGGAAAACTTTATTGTTGCTATTGTTTTCCCGATTGTGCTCTGGCTCGATAGCAAATACCATTTCAGCAACGGGACTTTTCTGATCCTGGCTGTGTTTGTTATCCTGCACCTGTTCGGGGCGCACTTTACCTATGAAAAAATGAGCTATTTCGTATGGTTATCAGACTGGCAGGGCTGGGAGCGTAATTATTATGACCAGCTCATACACTTCCTCTTTGGTCTAATGGTTTTCATGCCCTTCTTCGAGATTTTTTACCATCAGGGTTTTTCAAGGAACATAAGTTATCTCATTGCTTTCCTGTTTATCGGCGCCATCAGCGCCTGGTACGAGGTACTGGAATGGCTGGCCATGGTTATTTTCTGTCGTGAACAGAATTGTGTGCACTTCATCACCCAGAAAGATGTCTGGGATACACAAAAAGATATGGCCTATGCTTTTATTGGTGCATCCGTTGCCGTGCTGCTGCATAGATATTTAAGCAGGGACGGCAGAAAAAACTCAACGTTCAAATAATGCCGACTCAATTCTGGCAATGAATACATGAAAGGAACAATCATCAACTACGTGATTATCATTGTACTCAGCTTGCTGGTATTGAATGTGTGGATGTACTGGCAGCAGCCAAAAATGATTTTTTATCCCATGCGTGATATCCGCCAAACGCCTGCAGACTGGAGCCTGGCCTATGAAGATGTCACGCTCAATACCAAAGATGGCATCCAGTTGCACGGTTGGTACATTCCGCATAAGCAATCGGAAGATGTATTGCTCTTTTTTCATGGCAATGCAGGCAACATCTCGCATCGGCATGAATCCATTGAGATATTTCATCGCCTGGGTTTGAACGTCCTTATTATTGATTACCGGGGATATGGAAAAAGCCAGGGTAAACCCGATGAACAGGGTCTTTACCTGGATGCAAATGCTGCCTGGCATTACCTCACCGAAGAAAAAGGCTTTGCCACCAGGCAGATCCTGATCTTTGGACGCTCTCTCGGCGGTGCCGTTGCCAGCAGGCTGGCATCCGGGGTTCAGGCAAGAGGATTGATACTGGAATCCACCTTCAGTTCAGCGAAAGACTTTGCCAGATCGGTATTCCCGCTTTTGTCACGACTGCTGTTCATGCGTTATGACTTCAATACTGCAGAGAGAATCCAGCGTATAGATCACCCGGTACTGGTATTGCATAGCCCGGATGATGAAATCATGCCGTTTAACCTGGGTGAGAAAGTCTATCTATCAGCCCGTCAGCCAAAAAGATTTGTAAAGCTGAAGGGTGATCACAATTATGGCTTTATTCTCAGCCAGCCGGAGTATGAACAGGTGCTGGCGGACTGGATGAAGTCGTTGAAATGAGACGATGCAGCTGGAGCAACATACAATTTCTAATACTCATTAACCCTCTCAATCATTCTTCTCATTTTTTGATAATGACTGCCTTTCCAGTAGATTTTGCTACACATTTCGCACTGAAAAAATTCGTTGTAATACTTTTTAGTATCCGGTGATAAACGATCTTCTATTATATGTTTATTCACGGGACGTATTTTTCCATTGCAGTGCATGCAGCGTGTAAATGGCTGCTGGTTATTGAACAGGTCAAAGCGTGACAAAACTTCCAGAAGCTGCTGCTGTGGCTGTCTTGAACGAACAAAGTATCCATGTGTTATCTGTTTACGCATAAGCAGTTGTCTGTCGCAGGTGAGTAGTACGCGATGCTCATCGACTGATATCCTGGCCAAAACTGGATCATCGTAGTCATTTCGATAGAGTGTGTCGAAACCCAGCATGCGCAGGTATGCAGCGAGTCGGCCCAGATGGGTGTCGAGGACGAAGCGTGTTTTACGCAGTGGTTCTGGCTGGCAATGATTAAGCGGTGAAATATCCAGTGACTCAAATACCGGGTAAACACTGATATGGTCACCGTCATGAAGCAGATAGTTAAAATCAACGGATTCACCATTGACGATGATTAGATCGATTTCCGTGTGTGGCACCCCGATTGATTCTATGAGATCCTTGATCGATCTTGCCTGTTTTAGCTTAAGACTGAAATCGGTCTTACGCTGCTCCTGCGGCAGGAAGTCGTTGAGTTCTTCGTAAAAGCGTATATTAATCTGTTCCGACATTAGAATTTAATCAAGCTGGACTGCACAGAGCTTTATACTACATCAGCTGCCACGGTTAGGGTTATGCTGGTGGTCATCCAGTCTAATATGGCCTGGTTCAAAATGTTCGTTTTAACAGACGCAGATAAATAATGATGCAGAGTAGTAAATAAACCGGTAGACCAGGGACAGACTGAGGCGTACTGGATTTAACCTGGCAGGTTTATAAACCCGCCATTAATTCAAACCCCGTAAATAAAGTTTTTCAAATAGTGACTTTGCCCAGTGCATAGGCGCCATCGCTGGCAATACAATGCTGCGCGATTCAGTTCGATAGACGAGTATACCTTTATCCAGTGTATCTACGATGCAGATCAACTCCACTTTAAACTTTTCAGTTGCAGATTTACCAGCAAGATTCAGTGCAATATTTTTAGCCGCCGCTGCGGCCTGAAGGTCAGCCATATGTGCCTGCTTGGGCATCCAGTCCGGACCGGGGTAACTGCCCGCATCGCCAGCCACATAAATCTTCTCCATGCCTGCCACCTGTGCCATACCATCGGCCTTAATGAATCCGCCTTCTGATAGCGGCAGCGGTGATCCCTGAACCCAGGCAGGGCCTGTCATACCCGGCATAAATAAAATAAGATCTGCTGGGATTTCACCCCCTTCTGTTTTAACAACATTATTTTCAAAAGACTGAATCTTGTGGCCAAGATGGGTATCGATATCGCGCTTCTTCATTTCAGCCAGCAGGCCTTTGACCGCCTTTTCACCCAGCCGCTTACCCGGCTGCGGTGCAGGATTAAAGAACACAAGCTTGAATTTGTCACGTTTACCCTGCTTCCTCAACCAGGTATCGAGGCCAAACAATAATTCAAACATGGGGCCGCCACGCATCGCGGAAGGCTCTTTAGGGTTGCCGCCAAACCCCAGGGCAATCGTGCCGGACGACAGGGTATTTATCTTTTCACCCATAGCTTCAGCCGACTTGATTCCTTCACAGATAGTAATCGCGTTCTCAATACCCGGCAGCTTTTTTATAAAGCGCCCACCGGTCGCAATCAGCAATGCATCATTATCAACATCACCATTATCTGTCTTCAAAACCCTGCCATCGTCTGATAGACCTGTCACACTGCCCTGCACAAACTTCACTTTCAAATCATTGAGCAGAGGCTGGATATCAAAACGGAGGTCATCACCCCTACGCATGCCATAAGGCACCCAGATCAGGCTTGGCAGATAAATGAACTCAGGCTTTGGTGCCACAAGGGTTAATTCCGCATCCGGTAATTGCTTGCGCAGCGTTTTCAAACCGGTTAATGCCGCAAACCCGGCACCGGCAACAGTAATTTTCACAGTATTGCTCATCGTATTTTCCTAAAATCATTCCGGGCAATGAAGAGACAGTCATGCGCACTGATTACAGTGCCCCGGATATTATCCCGCTGACTCATTCAGCTGGCGGCTGGCTTTCCTCCGGCACACCCTGCCAGAGCATTTCATAACCAACCTCAAACGTTTCATCACAGAAATCAGCCAGATTGCTAAATTGTTCCTTGAACAATTTATCAGCATGCGATCTCTCATGCTGTTCAAATGATTTCCAGTACGTAACGATAACAAGATCACCCATATTCTGTTGAATACGTTTATTCTGTGTGTCACTGATGACTGAACCTTCCTTTGAGAGAAACCCGGCATTTTTATACACCTGTCCCCCGATAAAGCCACCATTGTCATCGCCGTAATTATTTTTTACTACGTTGCACATTTCACCCAGTACGAGCTCAACATCACTGACCGTAACGCCTTCTTTCAGGTCCACAACATTGAATAACATGACACAACCAAATGGAATACTGATAGGGTTAAACATTTAAGGAACCTCCTACGATAAACGAAAAACCGGAATGGACGATAATAAACGCCTATTTTAACATTATCATTCCAGCTTAAAATCGTAGTCTGCCATCCTGATAGTAGGGTTATTTTATATTATACTGGTCATGCAGGTCAGATGATTCAATATCATTCCAGGTAATACTGTCATCAATCACATGAAATTGGGTCAGCACCGCCTGCTCAGTATCAGAAGGCTTGTTCGTATCGACTTTAAGCATATCACCTTCCAGTTCAATATAAATACCATCCCGGGCGATTGTCACGGCCATACCAGGCACCTTGTTACAGGTATATCGTGTTGACATAAAGCACTTCCTCCTATCTTACTAACTTAATTGGCTCTAGCGCGTTATCGCGACCCAGTAGGGCAGATTGTGTTCATCGACTTTTCTGTCCAGGTGCCTGACTTCCTTGATACTGCCTCCGGGTATGCTGTGGTCAAACCGCCCGCCGCGGCGGAACAAAAATCTGTTTACCAGTTTCTGTACACGCTCATCCTTCATGACAAAGCCGTGTTCGTACTCGCTGAAGAAAAGACTATTGTCGAGTAGAAGCGTCTTGATGGAATCACTATAGTGGCAAGAGCTCATGTGTGGAACACGGCCATCTCCATCATTAGTACGACAGCCATTTTCAAAGTCATAGAAATTACGCAACCTGTCACCTGACTGCCCACGAATGACCTCCATAGACTGCCAGGTATCGAAACCATGCCTGGCAATGACCAGAATGCGCTTGCGTACATCTTCCGGCAGCTGTGACAGGTCCTGCAATTCATCATTGATCACGGTCCGGGCAACTTTCAGTGCCTGCTTAAATTTCTCTGGTAACGGATCCCCGGCATCTTCTCCGCTGGTTATGTTCGATTGCCAGTGACTGAAACGGTAAAAACTGTGCGTTGCGACTCCACTGTCGAATCGCCCTGCTTCCGTATAATGTGGCAACAATTCAAGCGCGCCCGGGAAGGTCCTGATCAACTTGCGGAAGCTGGCTTTCACACCAGGAAAGAAGCCCTCGCCAACAATCACCGCCGATGCAATATCGATAGAACCCTTGAATGGTGGTGACACGAAAACTGCCCGATGCATCTTGCTGTGGCCGTAGGCCTTGAGGTAACCAAGCAGCACCGCATTGCCCAGCGAATGGGTGATGAAGTCGAAGTTCCTGAACTCTAGACCGACCGATTTCGACTTACGCCCAAGGTATAGAACAAACTCTTTAAGACGTTTAGCATTGACGCCGACCGAGTAGCGCCAGTCGTAGTTGAAGATATACAAAGGACGGCCGTCTGTTTTCAGATCATGCAGAAATTCGCCGTAGGCCAATGCCTCTATCTCACCTGCACGGATCAGCGACTCAGTCCGCTCATCAAAGTATTCACCACGATAAGCCGATGATAGTTCGAGATCTTCAATCGTCTCGAAGTTGTACTGTATACCTGACCAGATAGTGTCGAATTCTGCCTTGTTGGTTTCCACCAGCTTCGTACCCTTTATCCCGGGTATGAATATAACGGCATCGGATTGCATGGCACCTCCTCAAATTGCAGACATCCATCGCTACTACGTCTGTAGTGCATGTAATTTGGCCAGGCAGGCCATCACCATCAACGCGATCCCGCCGATAAACAGGGTGATAGCTTCAAAACCGAAAACAGTCAACTGACCGCTCAAGCGCATCAATCCGGTTATGAGACAGATTGCGATACCAAGAATAGCGGCAGTATTGCCGACAGATTGTATAATTTTATGCATATTCTCCTTCCTCATTTTAGACAATTAGCTGTGCAGTAAATTCTGAAATATAAAACTCGAATCTACTACAGTGGAGAGCAAAAATCCCAAATGCGGGTTCCTCGCTATTAACTGTTTTTTCAAGGACACGGATTAGCGTGTGTATTATGAATCTCCTCGATCTCAGACAACACCTCATCCGATAAACGCAAATTAATGCTATCAATATTACTGCGTAACTGTTCCATCGTGGTAGCCCCAATAATAGCACTGGTCAAAAATGGCCGGCCGTTGACATAAGCCAGCGCCATCTGTGCCGGATCCAGATCATGCCTACGCGCCAGCGCCACATACTTTTCGGTAGCAGTCACCGCAGCGGCGTTGCTGTAACGGACGTATTCCGGGAACAGCGACAGGCGCGCGCCATCAGGCAATGTACCATTGAGATATTTACCCGACAGCACACCAAAACCCAGTGGCGAATACGCCAGCAGTCCCACCTTCTCACGCCAGGAAACCTCCGCCAGACCAATCTCATAGCTACGGTTTAGCAGACTATAAGGGTTCTGCACACTGGCAATACGCGGCAACCCTGCCTGCTCGGCATAATGCAGAAACTGCATCACACCCCAGGGGGTTTCGTTCGACAAACCGATATGGCGGATTTTACCGGCCTTCACCTGCTCGCCTAGCGCTTCGAGGGTTTCCAGAATCGGGGTAGAATGCTCTTCAGCGGGCACCTCAAAGCCAAGCCTGCCAAAATAATTAGCCTCACGTTGCGGCCAGTGTAATTGATACAGATCGAGATAATCAGTCTGCAACCGTTTAAGGCTGGCATCCAGTGCCGACGTAATATCACCCCGATCAAAACAGGTTTTACCACCACGAATGTGCGGTATCCACTCCTCACCGGGACCGGCTATCTTGCTGGTCAGCACAATCTGGTCACGTGCACCCCGCGCCTGCAGCCATTCGCCGATAATTTCTTCCGTACGTCCGTATGTCCCGGCCTGTGGTGGAATGGCATAAAGTTCTGCCGTATCAAAGAAATTCACGCCCTGAGAAAGCGCATAATCCATTTGCTCAAACGCCTGCTCGCGCGTATTCTGCTGGCCCCAGGTCATAGTACCAAGGCAGATGACACTTACATCAATTTCAGTATTACCCAGTTTGCGATATTGCATGTTTTTCACCTAAGCAGCCTTAAGGAACCTCTGATCAATCCATGAACTTGTATCTTACGCTTAAATCATCCAATTTTTTCGTTGCACCACGGGCATTTCCTACGGTCAAAATCTTCGCAATAGCTAGCTATTGCGTGCAATTTCCGCCTCAAACCTGAATATTTTAAATCGTAATCTACTTCGTCCAGACACATCAGAAGTTCCTTAACTTAGTGCCATTCTGAATCGCGCTTGATTTAATGGACATCGTAAACCAGGGTTGCTAATAAAAAACCGGGATCTGCCTCCGCAGCCCCATACCGGCTCCCATAATTAACACCGGTATCTTCTGTAAAAAAGGACCTTAGTGATTTTTTATCTTGAGATTCGTTTTGGTATTGTTTTTCGCCAGGTGTTTATAGCGATTGGCCGCCTGTTCTGATAAACGCGCAACAATCGCATTGAGATCACTATCTGCTAATGCTTTTATCGCAGTACTATTGGTTAATTGCGGCGCCAATGCATAACAGGGATCCTGCCCGGGCAACAACGATATATCTTCATAATCTGCAGTGACGCCGCCATCTGTAGCAAGACTAAGAAACTCCTGAATAATGCCAACAAAAAATTTTTTCACATCTTCTACTGATTCTGCCTGATTAAGCTGATCTCGTAATTTTGGTAAAACTTGATGTTCATACTTGCTGAAAGACATCATATCTGTCATGGCCTATCCCCTTCAGATTGTTGGAATATTATAAAGTATCATATTTTTTATAGGCGTTCTGCACTGTAAGGACATTGATATACATCAACTAAAAATATGCCCCATTTTGCAGAATACCAGGGTCATTCCTGATTATTACTTATCTTGGCGAAAACCGGGACCTGCTTCCTGTTTATATAAAAGCACTGCTTGCATGTCGCGCTTCCAGGTAACCGATGTTCAAATATTTCAACAAAATAACCGGAATTATTAAGGGCATGTAAACATGGTCATCATCCTGGCGTATTAAGTCAAGTATTACTTCGGCACCTTGAATATACTTTCCCACGGTTGCTATGAGGCACGCCACCTGGGCATGTGGTTTTAATCTGCCCGCCAACAACAAAAGGAGTTTAAAATGTCAGATATTATCTGGACAATCTCATTCTTCTCGATATTCGCAATACCGGTTGCTATCGGGATTTATATGGATAGAAAAGCAAAGGTTTACGGGAAAATTAACAGAATAAGGATGGATAAATGGGACAGCTGAGCTACCTGCGAGATAAGAAAACAGCTCAACTATCCTAATCAATCACATCAGGTACTGGTAATGAAGTGCATACCGATTGAGTAACAAACAGGCTTGATTCCTTATTCCCTTTTAAGGTGCACCCGTAGACACGATCTCCCAGCTGCCGTCTGGCTGACGACAGGCAACACCATAAGCCTGCTCTCTCTTGTTGCCTACAGTAACTTCTTGCTGAAACTCACGGCAATAACGCCCTGAAGTACTCGTGCCATCTCGCGTTGCGGTGACAGAACCGCTGGCGCCGCCCTGATTCCATATAACCGTTTCACCAACAGGGACAGTCGTTGCTATGACCTGTGCTTCCTCATGCGCACGCTGTTGATTTTCATTGAGATTATCGAGAACCTTCAGCGTAATTGCAGTAAAGGCCAGCCAGGCAAATGCATCATTGTCTCCGTAATAGCGGCCATAACCAGGATACAAACGACCATGCGGGCGGTATACGTACGTATTGTGATAGCGACGTACGCGCCTGTCTGCTACTACAATGGTGGGGCCTCGGTGAATGACACGTGGTGCTTTGTGTACACCATGCCCCCTGTAGCTGTGCCCCCTGTTATTCCCACCAGCACGGTGGTGATTAGATTTATAATCGTGTTTGCCTGAAGCATAGGCCTTGCCGGGGCTGATCATTGCGATGCCTCCAACCAGACCGACACACGCAAGTGTCACTATTAATCGAGATAAATATTTCATGCTGCAACCCCCTGGACATTTGCTGCCCGAATATAATTAATCGAAAATACAACTAGCAAAAATTAATTCGTACTATTACGGTTTTAATTATAAAAAAGTTAACCTGAACAGAGGATGAACCAGGCAACATAAAACTGAATTGGCAGAAGGAAAAATACCGGGCAACTCGACATGGGCGAAAACCTTCCCTGCAATAAAAAACGGCACGATATCGCACCGTCTCTAATCGGTTAGCTGCCAGGCTGTTTTTACATATTGTTTTTCTTCATGTACTAATGTTATTCAGACAGATGCTGCCTGTATGTCGTAATAACAATATTGTACTGCTCTGCATTGAGTATTTTTTTCAGGTTATCCCGGTAAGTGATTTTTCGCTCAGCTATTTCACGACAGGTCTATGATCAGATAGCGTGTGGCGCAGGTCATTTTCCAGCAGGTTTTCCAGCACGCGGTCAAGCTCAGTCGTTTTTGCGGTCAGCATTAAAACCGGTGTATATATTCTTTCCTTACGCATCTCCCTGCAAATATCCATGCCATCCATGCAGGGCAACATAATATCCAGTATAACTAACTGGTAACGGTCGGTAAGTGCCCTCTGCAGACCCTCGTTGCCATCTGCAGCATGATCTAGCTGCATATGTTTGCCGCGCAAATTAACACTTAGCAGATGAGCGATATCTGCGTTGTCTTCAATAATGAGTATATTTTTCGACATAATAGCAACCAGTACAGAAAGTCTGACAGGTTATGGCAACGAAGGTTTCATGTGAATTACTTAATCAACAGCCTAACACTAAATTATCACAGAAATATCACGTTGCTTACGACAGTCACTTGAGATCGACTTAGGATGAATGGCTAAAAAGTCATGGACAGGGATGGTCGGTATTTATTCAATACGAATGATTTAAAAAGAAAATCCGGGGCAGGGTACCAGCAGATATTTTTGTCATTCCAGCACATGCCGGAATTCAGAGGCTCCTTAAAAAAGGCTGCTGATGCCTTTCATCAATATACTTTCTCTATTGGCCTATTTTTACAAACCTGAGGAAATAGTTTTCATTCAATATGTCTGGCTCAGAGTATATTTTGAAACCGGCCTGTTGAATATCTTTAATGACAGATTGTTTGTCTGATCTGACATGTGACATCACCCAGGAAGAGCTGGTCCCGGGTTGTTTTCGATAATCAATAACGATCAGTGTTCCACCCGGGCGAAGTGCACGGTGAATCGATGCCAACATGGTTTGTGGATATTCAAAGTGGTGGTAGGTATTACAGATGAATGCCATGTCGATGGAATCCGAATCCAGGCGTACATCTTTTTCGTTACTGAGAACGGCATGCAGGTTATTCAGGTTTTTTTCCGCTGCACGGCGTTTAATATTGCGAACAAAGTCATCGGTAATATCCACAGCATAGACATTGCCTGATTTTCCTACCTGTTCCGCAAACAGCAGGCTATAAAATCCCGTTCCGGCGCCAATATCAGCGATATCCATTTCCGGTTTGAGTTCCAGCGCCTGCACAACGGCCTGCCGCCTGTCATAAACTTCACGCCCCGACCGCTCAAAGGTTGATAACCACTGTTGATATTCTGCATCCTGATAATATTGATTAATTCCCGGACTGACATTTTGTTCAGTGGCACAGGCAAGTGTTGCCCCATAAAACAGCAACAAACAAAAAGAGAAAACATATTTCATATGATATTCCGGAAAAATCGGCAGCGAATTATCTGGATGACGGGTCTGTATTGCACCCTGTGTAATTATCTTATTAACACAATGTAAACGGCGAAAACAAGCCAGGATATTATCAATAACAGCCAGGGCAGTGTATTACTTTTAACAGCTGCTGGCTCAAGGCTATTGTCAGTCGATACTTTATTTGAATTTCTACTAGCAGCCGCTTTTTTATGCTTCTTATCCAGCTCACGAGCCTTTTCATTTTGCTGCTTTTTATATTGAGATATACCTTTCTGTATACCCTGGGCAATCAACTTTGTTTGCTCTTTAGTTTGCCCCGGCCTTTGAGTACCACGCGCAATTTTCATGGATTCTTCTTTAGTTTTATCTGAGATTTTATTTTTTTTAGAATACATAGACATGGCTTAGATAATTCCAGGAAACCTCTGTTTAATTAAACGAAGCCCGTCATTGCGATTACATGGTCGCCGGAAACGTATTGCATCTACTGAATTCATACTATCTCTGCTTTTTTCCATAGAAATATGACATCTAGTTTAGCAAGCTAAGCCTGTGAACCGCAGGTTGGGCTGAAGAATGAAGCCCAACCATGGTATCTGCTGATACTATGCTGTTGGGCTTCGTGCCTCAGCAGCAACCAACAACAAAATTTATTCACGTATCTGATGTAGTCGATTACGATCTATTTCGAATGATACCAGGCACAAATTTGAAATTATATTTATTTTAAAGGGACAGCTGTGTGTATAACCCCGTTGATTTTAAGCAACCACCGGCTAAAGTAAACAATTTTATCATTAATTTACTAATCGATATTTGATTTATGTAAAGTATATTTTCGAATTTAAAAGGTAGTATTAATATATTATGATGTTTACTTATTGCACTATAACTCCTTAGTGATTAAAAACCGGGGTCGGTAATAATAGCAATTTACTCCCCATTTAACCCAGGTAAAAGAAGATGACTGAAAAAATGTGGAAATTAAAAGAAGGGGTAAATCTTGATGCTGATGTTGCTGAAGAAGTGGCCAAAATTGCCTGTGCATTAAAGTCGCTGGCTATTTACACGGCCTTAGCATGTGATCATGAAGATGACCCTAAAGAGCTGCAGGAAACTGTTGATGAGGGAGTAAAAGCCATGGATAAACTTTTTGATTAAAGAGAACAGCAGGGTCAGATAAATTTGTTCAGATCTATGGAGCCTCTGATTAATCCAATGACGAATTAACCAGAGCATCCCTAATCTGCTGAATTGTCGATTATTCGCGGGTCTTATTTTTTGCTTGCCGGATTGCCAGAATGTGTAAATGCATTCTTTTCGCCAGGCGCCAGATTAGCAACATGATACTTATTGCTATAAGGCACAGAAGCAGATAAAACTGGTTATAAGTGAGAGTGGGTTTGCTTATTAAGAAGGCCATCTTCGAATCAATTAGATAGCGCTCCACAACACTTCGCACATCCTGCGGTGTGATGCCTTCCAGGTAAGACTCCTGGTCAATATACCCACCTTGCAAATCCACTTCATGCAGGAAATCAATATAATAATCAGCGATACTGCTGTTAGACTCCAGGCCTCTTGCCCAGTTAAGCAACAATGATTTTATGGTGATAGAAATATCTTCATCGGTTACGTCTCCTTCGCGTAATTTAACCACCTCATCGTGCATAAGGTTTAACACTTTGTCCATGTGCTTTGTACTGACCTCTGCGCTTAGCTGAAAAATACCATCTACCCGGCTTTCAACAAGCTGCGCATAAGGCGCGTATGTCAGCCCTTCTCGCGCACGAATATTTTCATACAATCGATTGGTTAAAAATTCTTCAATTACTAGAAGAACATAGTAATCGGGCGATGCATACCCATTTGTGCGGAAAACCAGTCCGCCATTGCTGCCTTCACTGACTATCGGTTTGAACGAACTGGAAAAGTACACAGGCCCTTCATTAAAGTCCTGAGCCCTCGGAATATCACGCTCGACAGTTTGTTTCGTGAGCTTGCCAAATTGCTGTTGTATTTGACCCTTTATTGTTTGCATATCGAAATCCCCTGTAATGACAATCGTCATATTATTGGGGACATAAAAGTATGCATAAGCATCGATAATATCCTGATATTCGATGTTCTCGAGAGTATCCAGATTACTACAGTAAGAACGGTTACCTTTAAGTATTACCTTTCGACTCTTGTGACCCGCCGTGCTGACTATTTCATGGCTGTATAAAAATTTCCGCAAGCTGGATGGTCGCCCTCCCCTTTCCCGATAGATAATATTCCGTGATAGTTCAAAATTGTCATCAGTAATGACGGAGTCCGAAATAATTTCACTCAGCGTCTTGAGCGCAACGTCAGCATGTTCACTGAAAATATCTATTTCATAAATCGTACTTTCGTCATAGGTATAGGCGTTCCATTCTCCACCATGCTGTTTAATCAATTCATCCAGCTCAGTTTCTGTATGCTGCGACGTGCCAGTAAACAAAAGATGTTCCAGAAAGTGCGCCGTTTCCTGCTTATGACAGCTGAAATCACTGTTGCCAATTCCGACATCCAGTCGGATAGCGACATTACGCGCACCATGTCGAGAATTAAGAATGATACGCATACCATTATCCAGGTGGTAGATAACGGGATCATAGAGGCCCTCGGGCGTATATTTTGAAGCATGGGCTGGCGTGATTGCCAATGCACTACACATTCCCAAAAAGTATAACAGCACAAGATAAAAAATATTAGGGTAGGAAAGTAATCTGGATCGTCTGCGGGCGCTCATACTGCACTTCTGATTTAATTTAATAACGATACCTTCGACATGTCATAGGTACCCGGATTGTATTTATTTGACCAGGTAATCATGCTTTTCATTACAGGCCCCAGGTCGCGACCCTTTTCAGTCAGGTTATAGGCATAGCGTTTGGGACGCTCCTGATACAGGGCCCTCTCTATGATTTTCTCCTTCTGCAGGCGTTTTAGCCTGTCGGCAAGAATATTGCTTGGAATTTTCTCCGGTGATTGCTGCAATTCCTTAAAGGTATGTTTACCGAAAAGAATATCCCTCACAACAAGCAATGTCCATTTATCACCAAGAACATCCAGCATGCAGGCGACGGGGCACACTGAACGCTTGCAATTCTCCAGTGGAGCTGTCTTTTGCCTCTTCATGCGCCCTATTTTAGACCACTAACTTGCATATTAAAAGTAACTAAACTAAACTGCAGTGACTTTAAAAATGGAAGTTACTACCGTTAGGAGGTGAAAACATGGAACTAACACTCTACTACCAGCCAGGATCACGCGCGCAGCGCGTGCGCTGGGTGCTGGAAGAACTGGGCTTAGATTACCGTCTGGAGCATATTGATCTGGGCAAAGGCGAAGGTAGAAGCCCCGAATATCGCGCTATTCATCCCCTTGGCCAGCTGCCTGCTCTCAAAGTAAACAATGAAGTGATGATAGAAAGCGGCGCGATTGTTCAATGGCTTGCGGAAGCTTACCCGGACGGGGACCTGGCACCCACTCATGATTCTCCGTATCGTCGTGATTTTCTTCAATGGATGTATTTTTCAGTCACCTCGCTGGAGTGGCCGGCCTGGGAAATAGTCCTTCACCAAAAAATACTCCCGGATAAACTGGCCGTAAAAGAAATCATACCCTTTGCAATGAAGAGACTTGAAAGTGTTCTTAAAATACTGGAGCAATCACTCGATGGGCAGGACTATATTCTCGATTCCGGCTTCAGTGCGGCGGATATCATGCTTGGCTACATAGTAATGTGGTTTAAAGAAGAACTGGATAGCTACCCTGCCCTGTTGTCCTATGTTGAACGTCTGCAGCAACGCCCCGCATACATAAAATCAAAAACCTGATGTAGGGAATATGATCAACAATACGCTAACGATCGAACTGTTCTGGTTAACCATGACAGTCTCAATGACAGCCCTGATGTGGGTTCCTTATATTCTTAACCGTTTGATTGAACAGGGGCTGGGACAGGCCATGTGGGACCCCCAGGGAGATAAATCTACGCAGGTGGCATGGGCTCGGCGAATGATGCAGGCACATCAAAATGCTATTGAGAACCTGGCCATATTTGCACCACTGGTTCTTACCCTGTATGTCACAAAAGTGAGCAACGAATATACGGCAATGGCCTGTGTGGTCTACTTCTACGCACGAGTTGCGCATTATCTACTGTACTCATTTGGTGTGCCTGGCTTGCGCACCCCTGCTTTTGCCATCGGGTTTGCTGCACAAATGGTTCTTGTGCTTACATTGCTAAACGTACTTTGAAAACCGAATTTTCTGGGGACAGTATACCTATTTCAAACAGGTATTCTGTCCCCGATTATTCGCGGTGATTGTTTAGGCGCGTCTTTGTCTGCGTCGTCGGTTGCATTCCCTAAGCAGCGCAAGAGTCTTGCTGCGACGTACATGTATAATCTGCTGTTTCTGTTTGATGATGCGTTGGGCCTGCGAGTCATCTGTGGCCATGGCACGTTGTTGTAGATTCCGTGCTATCTGTTTCAGCTCCAGAAGCATAGACTTAATTTCATCGCATTCACGCTGCTGACTGGCAAGCTCCCAGTCGAACAGCGTTAGCAGTAATAAGCTGCTTATTTTGCTAAAGTTCATCGGCCACCATAAGTCATTTTTGCCTTCTGGCATCAAACTATAACGACTTTCTGTGACATTATTGTGACAACCTCGATACGAGGTATTCCGGGGACAGCATGCCTATTTAACTTGGGTATACTGTCCCCGCATATTCGTGCTCCAGGACAGTCCGTTAAAGGCGTTAAAGGTAAAAGGGGCCGGAGTGATACAAATTAAATCACTCCGACCCCTTTAAGCCGATTACTAGACTAAATAACGAGTATATCGTTCATTCCAGCAGATCGATAATCTGCTTGTATCCATGTTGTCGAGCGTAATAGGCGGGCGTTAGTCCACTGGCATCCGTCACCGATGCAGATGCACCATGTTTCAGCAGCAAGCGAAGCGTATCCACATGACCACTATGGGCAGCTTCAAACAGTGCAGTCCAGCCTTCATCATTGGAGGCTTCGATATTAGCGCGTTGTGCGAGCAGTGCTTCCACGACCTTCGTCCTGCCTTGTTCGGCTGCCCAGATTAGTGCCGTCGCACCATCCATGTCCCGTGCATCGATTTGTGCACGCGACCACGTCAGCAGCTCGATGAACGCAACCTGTCCAGCATAGGCCGCTTTCATCAGGGCTGTGGCGCCATAGCGTCCCTGGCGGTCAACTTCAGCACCACCATCAATCAGCAGTTTTGCAGCATCAACCGACCCTCGCTCGGCTGCCAGCATAAGGGCGGTATTACCATCGCCATCGACCCCTTCAGTATCAGCACCCTTTTCCAGCAGGACCCTGACGATATCGTTGTGGCCCTCACGCACGGCTACGGACAGCACACTGCAGCCTGACCGGGTCCTGACATTCAGTTTTGCACCGTGTTCCAGCAGGTAATTAACGACATCGAGATGGCCCGCCCCTACGGCACAGAACAGTGCCCTGCAGCCATCCTCGGTCACAGCCTCAAGATATGCCCCATGCTTCATTAGAATCTTCACCACCTCCAGATGCCCTTCCTGGGAAGCAAACATCAAAGGCGTCTTGCCAACCGCTGAATGTGCATTGACGGATGCTCCAGCGGACAATAGCTCGCGCACAATAGACACCTCACCCGCCTCGGATGCATCGATCAGTCTTGCATTCATCGGACCTTCCGCATGGGTGGCTGCCAGCCCTGACAGCAGGGCCAATGCCAACAAATATTGAGATATTTTCATTTTGTCTTTACCTCGCTGCCACATCATCAGGTTCTTCTGGAAGCTCATGAGCAATACCCTGATGACAATCGATACAGGTCTCTCCTTTTTCCAGGGCACGTTCATGACGCTTGCGTGCATAACGATCCTGACCACTGAGGTCCATGGAAGCAAAATTATGGCAATTTCTGCATTCGCGCGAATCAGTCTTTTTCATTTCGGCCCAGACACGTTTTGCCATGACCAGTCGATGCGCTTCGAACTTTTCAGGCGTATCGATCGTTCCCAATGCCTTGTGATACAACTCGTTGGTTGCTTTTATCTTGCGTACAATCTTGTAGATCCAGGGCCGGGGCACGTGACAGTCGGAGCAGGTCGCAGGCACACCCGCAGGATTCTTGAAATGAACTGTTTCTTTGTACTCTTTATACACATTATCGCGCATCTCATGGCAGGAGATACAAAATTCCATGGTGTTAGTCGCTTCAAGTACAGTATTAAATCCTCCCCAGAATATGATTCCTATAATCATACCTACTGCCAGTGCACCAATCGGCCAACGGGCTAGTTTGCCCTTCATGAACTTCCGTTTTCCACCCTTGTCATCAGCCATCAGCGCACCCTCTCTGCTATCTGCAATCCGTAGTTTCCGCCCGAACCGTTTAATCGAGCAGGCTTCTTCTGAAATTACCCACACAAAATATAGCAGATATGAATTTTGATATCAGCTATCTCCGGTCGTAAACTGGAAAACACGGGTCAGATTCACGCGGTTATAATTGCCCTGTCTATTGATGAGAAAAGCCAAAAAAGATTCATTTGATATTTATCATGGAAACTATCCTGAAAAATCTGTACAAAATACTTATTAATTCTTTTGTATAAACTTTAAGGACCTTATTATGAAAAAATCACTTTCCCTGGTATTTCTCACCCTGCTGCTTTTCGGCATGAGCCCGGCAGGATTTGCTGATGAAGACGGTAAAAAACTTTTTGTTAATTTAATCTCTGATGACCTTGATCGTGCCGCCATGGCCGTTGGCATTAGCAACAAGGTATTAAAAACCAAAGGTATTCCGGTAACAATATTTCTAAGTGCGCAAGGTGTTAGATGGGTAGACAAAAACATCCCGCAGAACAGATATGTTAACGGGAAAACCATGCCTGAAATGTTACAGGGATTTATGAAATCTGGAGGTCAGGTCATTCTCTGCAAAATGTGTATGAATAATGTTGGCGGAATGACACAAGAGGAAGTCATTGACGGGGTTAAATTTGAAGGAACACTCTCAGCCCTGTTTGCCGATAACACGACCGTGCTAACCTATTAATTTTTGCGTTTTCCGGGGACAGTATACCTATTTAAAACAGGTATACTGCCCCCGCTTATTAAATTTTGAGGTGCACCATGAGGTTTATTCTGACTCTTGCCCTTTCCTTGCTATTTTCAGCCTGTGAATCAATACCATCAGCAAGCCGTAGTCCGGGCCTGCATACCATTCCGACCGGAAGCATCGTAAAACTGAATCGAGCCCTGACAATTCCGGCACAACGGGTAAGAATCGGCGTTCAATATGGCGAAGTCATTGCCGGTGTATATACGGGTGAACCGTACTGCCAGTTCGAGGTCAATACGATTTCAGAAACGGCAACAACTCTGCCAGCTGGCGAATACAGGATCACCAGAGTTCTACAGTATGAAGATCCCTATTTTAGCCATCTCCCCCGCAGTAAAAGGAGAGTAGCATCGGCCAGTGAAGCCGCCGCATGGGCTACGCAAGCCATGTCACCGGACTCTCACTGGACGTACACAACTGTATTTCGCCTTGAATCCAGGCTTCATCCTGATATTCGCCAACTGGTATGTGGCAGTACATTTCCCTCAGGCTATGAGGCACGTCACATTACAATCAGGGAGTTCGAAATATTGGCAGGTGATGTTATGACCTTGCAGGTTGCAGGCAAGTAAGGAATATCCCCTGATCGATGGCCTGCATAACGCCGGGTTGGAACAATTTAGGGCACCTCTATTTAATCATAAATATTCATCTCACATCCAGAATCGCCCATCTCAGCGTTAAGAATCTTCGCAATAGCTAGCTATTATGTGCGATCCTTGCCTTGATATGATCAATTTTTGATGCAATCTGATCTATCCATAATAAATAGAGGTGCCCTTAAAAGGGGCGGGGTAACTTGCTTTACTCTGTCTGCAAACCGTGGATGTTTTTCTCCCCGGTACCGATACGCTCGTATTCCGCAATCACCTGTGCACCCAGCAACACAATAATGGCCGCTGCTTCCAGGCTGATCAGAATAACAATCGCTGTTGAGAAGACCCCATAGATCACATTGACCAGGGACAGGGTGGAAAAATACCACACCAGTACATGTCGCGTTATCTCCCAGAGTATTGCTGCTGTGACACCACCAATCAATGCATGCTGCAGTGAGAGTCGCCCAACTGGCATGACCAGGTAAAGTGAGGTCAGTAGTACAACCTCTCCACTGATCCCGAGCAGATAAATGGAAAAATTTTCCATCACACCCTGTGACCATTCGTGGCTACGTAAATAACCACTGACTACGCTGACCACAAACAGGCCGATAGCCAATAGTAATATATAGATATAAGGAATTACCGCAGAGACCAGGAAGTGGCGGCGTTTGATAGACACCCGGTGAAAGAAGATCACCGACATGGCATTTTCCAGCGCGGTAAAAGCAAAGGAACTAAAAAACAATAGCAACACAAAACCCAGAACACCAATCGCCTTCGAATTCTGTAAAAAAACGTGGATTTGATTGATCACTGCATCCGTCTGCCCCGGAGTGACCAATACCAGGTATTCACGCAACACCTCGAGCAGCTCCTGGGATTCCTTGAACTGTGATAAAACCACCAGAATCAGCGCCATCATTGGAATAATCGACAGAAGGGTATAATAGGCAATCGCACCAGACAACAAAAACCCCTGGTTGGCACGAAAGCCCTTAGCGACCTGCCTGATAAACTGCAGGGGGTCATTCATGACAATGCGGGCGCGGGAAGAAAACATATGGTCACCAAATTAGTGCATTAGGCAGAGAAAAGCGAGGAAAAGGAGTGGCAGGCATTAATTATTGTTTATTAACCCCCCTCATTAAAGGAGTCGATCAAAGGAGTCGATTAAAGGGTC
>JAYEGM010000071.1:0-4346 GCA_034659075.1 Pseudomonadota bacterium | reverse complement strand
TATATCGGTGCTTCCGATCTGGTTCCCGAGGTCAGAAATCATAAAGACCCTGGCGTCAACATCGTAAACTTCATTTTCTTTCTTTTCGGTGTTTCGCTGATGTTGCTTATCAAGATCGTGCCTGGGCCGTAAACGACAGCGATAGAAAATCAGGGCGAAAGCCTGTTACTTGAGTGGTGGTAAATATGATTACATTTGGTCCCGTTCCCTCACGCCGTCTCGGCCGAAGCCTTGGTATAAACAACATTCCTCCCAAGTCCTGTTCCTATTCATGCCTATACTGTCAAGTCGGACCTACACAGCAAAAAGAAATTGCCTGCCGAAACTTTTATACACCTGAAGCAATCAAGCAGGCCGTTATACAGCAGGTGGAATCGGTAAGCAGCGCTGGTGAGCAGATAGACTATTTAACCTTTGTACCGGATGGTGAGCCGACACTGGACAGTAATCTCGGAGAGACCATTGAGCTGTTGCGTCCACTTGGTTACAAAACAGCGGTGATCTCCAATGCTTCTTTGGTGTGGAAAACGGAAGTTCAGAATGCACTGCACAAGGCAGGCTGGGTTTCCCTGAAAGTGGATGCAAGCGATGATCCAACATGGAGGCTTATCAACAGACCACATAGGGATCTGCAGCTGGACAGGATACTGGATGGAATTAAAACCTTTGCCAACAACTATCAGGGCACATTGGCAACCGAGACAATGCTCGTCCAGGGCATCAATGACAGCGTGGCTTCTGTCACTTCTGTTGCCGACTATCTCGAGCAACTGGCACCCGCTGCAGCTTACCTGGCAGTACCTACGCGGCCAACATCTGAGACAGATATAGTGCCGCCCACTGAACGAGTTATTAACCAGGCATACCAGATACTCAGTGGCAGGCTTCCACGGGTAGAGCTTCTTATTGGATATGAAGGCAATGCCTTCGCTTCTACGGGCAATGCAGAAGAGGATCTGCTCAGTATTACAGCGGTGCACCCTATGCGTGAGGAAGCAGTGAAAGCCTATCTGCTTAAGGCTGGGGAAGACTGGGAACTGGTTATAAGTCTTATAAAGGAAGGAAAGCTACAAAAAACTGAACACCAGGGCAGTCATTTCTATCTCAGATGCTTGCCGAACAGATAGATGCTAGTTTTTATCGATCAAACAAAATAGTAGAAACTGCGGGTGGGAGCATTAGATATGGCAGCTAAGAACAGCTTACGTGGCATCCAGAAGGTGAAGAACTTCATTATGCTCCTTTCATCATAGATTCAGTTTTGAGAATATGCTTCACTGTACACAGCTGTCACGGTAGTTGGACAATGACATAGGAGGCATCACATGGAATACCTGACTGATCTCGAATCCACCATAAATGACATGGTACAAAAAGGCCGTGGCATTCTGGCTGCTGACGAGAGCTCGCCCACTATTGCCAAGCGCTTCAAAGCGATTGACGTGGAATCTACTGAGGAGCTCCGACGTGCCTGGCGCAGCCTGCTGGTAAGCACCGCCGGCCTGGGTGATTACATCAGCGGCATTATTCTGTTCGAGGAAACACTGGGCCAGAAAACCGATGAAGGAAAGACTATTCCGGAGGCTGCCTGGGCACAAAAGATTGTGCCCGGCATCAAAGTCGATAAGGGCAAGGTTCCGCTTGCACTGTCACCGGGCGACCTGATCACCCTGGGACTGGACGGGCTCGCCGAACGTCTGCGCACTTACCGGCAACATGGAGCACGCTTTGCCAAATGGCGTGAAGTGTATTCCATTGATATGCACGCCCCGACACAGCACGGAATTGAAGCCAATGCGGAAATGCTGGCTCGTTATGCTGCAGTGTGCCAGGCAGAAGGTGTGGTTCCCATCGTGGAACCGGAGGTATTGATGGATGGTGATCACGATATCGAGCGTCATGCAGAAGTCACCGAGGCAGTACAGCATGCAGTATTCCATGCATTGCATCGTCATAACGTAAGCCTGGAGCTGATGATACTCAAACCCAACATGGTCCTGCCTGGCAAGGACTGCCGCCGGGCCGAACCGGAAGAAGTGGCTGCTGCAACCCTTAAGGTGTTGCGCCGCAGCGTACCCGCTGCCGTGCCCAGCATAAACTTTCTGTCAGGCGGTCAGGGGCCGGAAGAAGCCACCGCCAATCTGAATGCGTTGAACCAACAAGCCCCCGATGCGCCCTGGCTGCTAAGCATTTCGTACGGTCGTGCCCTGCAACAGACCGCCTTGCATGCATGGCTTGGCAAGACGGCGAATGTGCAAGCCGCACAACAGGCCCTGCTCAAGCGTGCGCGGCTTAATCATCTTGCCATGCTGGGTGAGTATCAACCAGCGCTGGAAAACGATTGATTCAGGGCCCATGCCGGGTGGGCTGGCAGGATCAGCTCGACTGGATGATCTTAACTTTTGCCGTGAGGTTATCCTCGCCCTGGAACGCAAGGTAGATCACATGCGTAATTATCTCGATAGTTTCGACAACCTGGTATTATCCAGCGAGTTCCGCATAAGTTGCAGCAAAGGCCGCGATGGCTTTATCCAGATCTTCTTTGGTGTGGGCCGCCGAAATCTGGGTACGAATTCTTGCCTTGCCTTTCGGCACTACCGGGAAAAAGAAACCAATCGCGTAAATCCCATGCTCTAATAATTTTTGCGACATTTTCTGAGCCAGCGCGGCATCCCCAAGCATCACCGGTACAATCGGGTGGTCACCTTTTGCAACTGCAAAACCTGCAGCCTGCATGCCTTTTCGGAAATAGTGTGTGTTTTCCTGCAAACGATCACGCAGAAAAGTTGATGCCGATAGCATCTCCAGAACCTTGATGGTTGCCGCACAAATTGCCGGTGCTACTGTGTTTGAAAACAGGTAAGGACGTGAGCGTTGACGTAGCATATCCACAATTTCTTTGCGGGCGGATGTATAACCGCCAGAGGCACCGCCAAGCGCCTTACCGAATGTCCCGGTAATAATATCTACACGGTCCATCACGCCATAATATTCGTGTACACCGCGGCCATTTTTACCCATGAAACCAACGGCATGACAATCATCATGATGCACCATCGCATCGTACTTATCAGCAAGATCACAAATCTTGTCCAACTGGGCGATTGTTCCATCCATAGAAAACACACCATCGGTGGTAATCAAAATACGACGTGCGCCAGCAGCCTTCGCCTCAGCCAGCTTACCCTCAAGGTCTGCCATATTGTTATTCTTGTATCGGAAACGGGCAGCCTTGCACAAACGTACGCCATCGATAATCGAAGCATGATTCAACTCATCAGAAATGACAGCATCTTCCTTGCTTAAAATCGTCTCGAAGAGACCCGTGTTGGCATCAAAACAGGCCGCATAAAGGATCGTATCTTCCATCCCCAGAAATTCACTTACCTTGCCTTCAAGTGTTTTATGAACAGTCTGGGTACCGCAGATAAAACGCACAGAAGAAAGACCAAAGCCCCACTGATCATAACTGTCTTTTGCCGCCTGTATAACCTCGGGGTTATTGGCCAGACCGAGATAATTATTCGCACACATATTAACAAGCTCACGACCATCAGCAAGGGTAATATCATTGCTCTGCTCGGAAGCGATAATACGCTCGGTTTTCCATAAACCGGCCTCTTTTATTTCCGCCAGATCTCTCGCCAGGCTTTCTTTAGCACTCTTAAAACTCATTTAACAATCCTGCCTTTAGCGTTTATATTTCTTCCCAATTCAGGATGACCTTGCCGGATTGACCTGAACGCATCACATCGAATCCTTTCTGGAAATCAGTGTATTGAAAACGGTGGGTAATGATTTTCTCCAGCGGCAGGCCACTTTGCACCATCATCACTCCCTTATACCAGGTTTCAAATATCTCACGACCGTAAATTCCTTTTATATACAGTCCTTTAAAAACAACTTTGGTCCAGTCGATAGCCGTACCATCAGGTATGATGCCAAGCATTGCAATGCTGCCGCCATTAATCATTTTATCGAGTGCATCTTTAAATGCTTCTGGCGAGCCTGACATTTCCAGGCAAACATCAAAACCTTCAAGAATACCCAGGCTGCGCATGAAATCTTCACTGATCGTTCCCTTAGTAACATTGATGGGGATAGCTTTCGGCACAATCTTCTTTACCAGATCCAGTCTGTAATCATTAATGTCAGTGATGACAATATTTCGCGCACCACAATGTGCAGCCACCATCGCAGCCATGATACCAATCGGACCTGCGCCGGTAATCAACACATCTTCACCCACCATGTTGAAAGACAGCGCAGTATGAACCGCATTTCCGTAAGGATCAAAACAGGCAAGCACATCGGTAGGAATTTCTATGTTGGGTCTGAATACATTC
>JAYEGM010000070.1:0-16132 GCA_034659075.1 Pseudomonadota bacterium | reverse complement strand
CCGGTTTGTTCATTTTCTCGAAAAGTCTGCAGTAAACGGCTGATAGTATCGGGCTTGATTAAACAATCAGGATTCAGAAACAGAATAAAATTCCCTTCAGCCTGCCGGAGAGCAATATTATTTGCACTCGAAAAACCAAGATTGCTACTGTTGCGAATAACAGTCAGTCTGGATTCATTAGCAAACGCCTGTTCCAGCAGTTTGATTGACTGATCTACCGAGGCATTGTCCACAACAATGACTTTTACCGGTATATCAGAGGCAAGGGCCTTGCTAACCGAGCGAACAAGCAGTTCACCGCCATTGAAATTAACAATGATGACCGATACCAGATCTCTTGTGATCATTAGTAGTTATTCATAACGGTTTAGGTAAGGAGAAAGAATTCCATGCCCCATGCTCTTCCTCAGCTCCCCTATATCTACTTTTGTCTTTGCCTGTATCCGTCTACGTTGTCGCCAGGCACGCCTTAAGCCTCTGATTGCATCAAACTTGGACCGCAGAATAACAGCTGTTTTACCGTGATAAATATAAAGTAGAACACTGGCCAGATTGTACAACAGGTGCTGTGGCAGATAGATCCAGAACCAGGGCGAAGGCATATTTATCACATATACCCAGACAAGATTGCGATGCCCATGGTAGACCTGAAAATCACTATGCGAACCCACCAGCGCTGCACCTTCATGAACCACAACTGCGTCAGCGATATAAAAACAACGATACCCGAGCAGTTTCAGCCTGAAGCCCAGGTCCATATCTTCCATATAGCAGAAGAATTCTTCGTTCAAACCACCTGCTTCTATATAAATATCGCGCCGAAAGAGTGCCGCGGCACCTGAGGGAGCAAATATTTCATCCCCCTGTTTTCTTCTTTCTGCTGACTTTCCGTAGTCCCGTCGCCAACTGGCACCTGAGACATGATACACATCACCAGTACCATCCAGCATGTTCTCGGCAGTCGCCAGCATACGGCATCCGAAAAAGTGAAAGTCCGGGTGACTTTCAGCCCCATTCAAAAGTTTCTCCAGCCAGTCCTGTTCTGCATAAGCATCCGGGTTGAGCAGCGCCACCCATTCCATATCATCAAGCCGGTTAATGGCGAGATTATTGGCGGCAGCGAAACCTGTATTCTCATTCAATGCCAGAATTTCTATTTGTGGAAATTTGCTATGTATCTGATCAGAAGAGAAATTATCGCTGTTATTGTCGACAAGTAATACACGGTCAGGCTTGCGTGTCTGCCGACTCAACGCTTTTAAACATCGTTCCAGGTATGATCCACCATTGTAGTTAACAATGACGACCGCGACAGTCTGCGACAAGCTCGAATTACCCGATTCTTTCACAAAGACACTTACAGCGTATCACTGCTAATCTACAATA
Source organism: Pseudomonadota bacterium (assembly GCA_034659075.1). GTDB lineage: Bacteria > Pseudomonadota > Gammaproteobacteria > BMS3Bbin11 > BMS3Bbin11 > BMS3Bbin11. The sequence goes on along the minus strand of JAYEGM010000070.1, from coordinate 14,746 downwards.
GTGCCTGACGCACGACATAGACAGGTTTATCCTGTGCTTCATGATACGTGCGTGTCATCAATTCGCCCAAAAGGCCAAAAGTAATGAACTGAAGGCCAATGAACATCAATAATACGGCTAGAAGTAGCAGAGGCCTGTCAGCCATCGGTACAGCAAAGAAAAACCGTTGTATCACCATCACTAGCGCAATCAAAAATCCGGTCACACCGCTGGCGAGGCCAATACCACCGAAGAAATGAATGGGTCTGGCTGAATACTGCAACAGGAACTTAACGGTGATCAGGTCAAGGATTACGCGGAAGGTACGTGAAATACCGTATTTGCTTGTACCGGCAACACGGGCACGATGATTGACCTTTACCTCGGCAATACGCACTCCCATCCAGCTCGCAATTGCCGGGATAAATCGATGCATTTCACCGTACAGACGAATATTCTCAATAACCTCCCTGCGAAATGCCTTCAGACTACAACCATAATCGTGTAACTTGACACCGGTAATTTTTGATATCAGCCCATTGGCAATCTTCGACGGCAGCTTTCTTGACAACCAGGCATCCTGTCGGTCAAAACGCCAGCCACTGACAAGGTCATAACCCTCGTTGATCTTGTCCAGTAACATCGGAATATCATTGGGATCATTCTGGCGATCAGAATCCATAGTAACAATGACTTCACCGCTTGCATGGTCAAAACCAGCGGCCAGGCCTGCCGTCTGGCCAAAATTTCGCCGGAACTGAATAACTTTTATGTTAGGGTTTTCCTCACGAAGAGAGCTAAGGATATCGAAACTCCGATCCGTGCTACCGTCATCGATGTAAATAATTTCATAGTCCATATCCATGTTTTCTACGACCCCGGTAATCTCAGTGTTCATATCAGCGAGGTTTTCCTCTTCATTGAGTACCGGTAGGATGATTGAAATTTTCAATGGTAATCTCCTGTTGCAGAGATAATACGAGGGAACCTCTGACTAGAAAAAGAATATGCCTTATTTTACCTGATTGCCATGCGTATCACTATCACGATGGCCTTTTTACTCGCCGGTATCAGGTACCGGCACCCAGGGGCAAACAGAGACTATTTTTCCGCAACCCTTGAAAGATGATTTTTTATCAGGCTTACATCATAGTTTGATAAACTTCTAATGACCTTTTCATAATCATCGACATCTACTTCCATTGGATTATCACGCAATGGTTCTACTTTTATAAATGGCATATTTCCCTGCAGAATGAGCTCTTTCCAGAAGCTATGTGTAGCATTTATCTTTGGTATTACATTTTCACCTTGAAACAGTGCACCGATCTTCTGCCGAATTTTACTCACCGAAAACCTTTTTGATAAGTAAATTAGTCGAGCACTTAAGGTGGGATTGTAATCGGCAGATGTTGCAGCCTTGAGGCCATACTTTAACAGGCACTGGGTCATGCCGACCTCATAGCGTTTTATGATTTCTCTCTTTGAGTCCAGGGCCTTCACAGCATCCCAAAAATCCCTGAAGGCAATCGAATTCAGCACATTTTTTTTAAATACGACGAAATAACTCTGGAGATGATATGAAATATCCGTATTTGAAGTCATACCCCAGAAATCGCAGGGTCGAGAATCCATCCTGCTGAATATATTTTCTAAATCAAAAAATGGCCCGTAAACACTGTCATTGCAAATTACTACCTCGTCATAAGCAGTGCATTCAAGCCTTTCCAGACCAAGCTTATAGCTCATAAAATCATAGCCAATATTTTCTCGTAAGATTACCTCGCAGCCAATAAGCCCAAGTTCATTAAAATCCTTTTTAATCAGCTTCGCTGTTGATACAAAAACCAGTGTCCGGCAAATTTTCCTCAATTCACGAAGATAAAAATAGACATAGGGGTCCACCCTGTCCTGCCTGTCATAATGAGCAAAAACAATGGCGCGATTTTCTGGATTAAGCAACTTAGGCTCCAGCAGGGAAATTGAGAAGCTTGCTATACATGCTGTCAAGATCAGCGACCTGCATAGAGACAGTGGTAATCTGTTTTTCGTTATTGCGAACTGGAGAATGTTGATAATGTTTTATGTTGCCGTTTAACATTGATAACAGTTCAAGCAGACGATCACTATCACCGATTGAGAATATATGGCCATCCTCCCCTTCAGTGACATCCTCGGCCAGCCCCCCGGCATTACTAACGATCACCCACTTGCCCATCAGAGCAGCTTCACGCGACACTAGCCCAAAGCTTTCAGGCCACATTGACGGCGCAATAAGCACATCAATGGTATTGTAAAACTCTTCCATTCTGTCCATTTCTATAGCAGGAATCAGTTCAACCTTATTTTTGCCCCATTGCTCAGTAATATCTCTCCCAACATTAAAATCAACAACTTTGAGCATCAGGTTTTCAAAGTGTACGCGTGAATATACTTCCTTTAAAAAATAGTAACCTTTGTGAGTACACACACCACCGAGGTAAGCCAGTCTTAGTTGAGATAAATCGCCGGCAGCAGGCTGCATCCCGGCAGACATGGACACTCCATTCTTATTTATCAAAATATCTGTAAAACCATTCTTTCTATACAGGCTCGCCTGATACTCTGATACAGCCAGAAGAGCTGAAGCAGCCCTTAAAACCCCGGCCAGGTATTCGGCACGCTCCAAAGTACTAACAATATCCTGGCTTGTATTGGCCGCAATTAGCGGATTCCGCTGTAACTCGTCGACAGGTTCTCTGTTGTCGTCAATAAGAAACTGATGATCGGATATCCACCAGGCATCATGGACACTGACCACATAGGGTATATTCTCACCAATTGCTGCCTGCAAGGGGGATGCCGTCAGTTGCTGCATACTATGGAAATGAATAAGACCCGGCTTTCTGTAACGTAGATATTCGCCGAAAATTCTTTCTATTTCATTATCCCTGTACTTCCATTCGAGATCCGGGCTGGCGGGGACACTCAGGGCTGTAACATTGACCCCATCATATTCATACTCACGTAACTGATACGGAACCGGGTTCTCAATATCACAGGTAAATACTGAGACATCATAGCGATCTGAATAATGTTTACGAATATCATCAATAATATTTTTCATTACCACAGTCGCACCACCAATGGCTGAGGGCGGATAGACCGTATTCACATAGAGCAGCTTCTGCTTTGTCTCTGATGCATGTGACGCAATACCATTGGCAACAGCATTATCTATGTAGCCACAGACTATGTCGCTCAATTTATGACTCATCGCCTCAACACCATACTGTTTCATAACCTTTCTATGAGCTGCTTCTCCTACAGCCCGCCGGTACTCTGCATCGTTGACTAACCTGGTAAGAGCGTCATACCACTGCTGCGGGTCTTCGGCTAAGCAAGCATCAACTCCATCCTCAACGACTTCTCGATATGTTCGGGTGGCTGATACGACACATGGAATTTTGAAAATGGCCGATTCAATCCATTTAATCTCACTTTTACAATCGGCAAAATATCCCAGCTCAAGTGGGGCTATGCAGATCTTTGCCTGTGACAAAACAGTCAGATAGGAATCAAAAGGCATAATCGGCAGAGTGAGGATACGATCTGAAAATTCTACCAACTCCTTCGGAATTGTCAGATGTCCGACAATAATTACTCTGGAATCTTTGTTTTCCTTCAGGATTCTGCATAAAACATTAGCGACAGTAGCGAAATCTTCGTCATGGGTTTTGGTTCCACTACCGTAGAAAATATCCACAAAGTCATCACTTTTGGGTACCGGAGGTGCATCGACATGTGCCAGCAAACCTTTATCCAGGGTATTGGGGAACACAGAACATAATCCCTCTCCAGCAAGCCGGGCCATTTCCTCGGCAAGCACGGGTGTTGAAGCCATTGCGTAGCTGCAGGTTTTAATTGCTTCTCGATAAAGCGATGCACCTTGCAACATTGCCTTTTGCTCACGTTCGAGCAATTGTCCTGTCGCACCCTTGAATTTCTCCTCCAGCCGTTGTTCGTCGAATATCAGGTCATCAAGATCATAAATCATTACCTTGTTAATGCTGGCCGCATATTTCATGATATCGAGGACATCTGGAAAGCCCGGAACACGATAGAAGATAATTACATCGTAAAGATGAATTTTCTCACGCACCTCAGCAAGGTCACGCCAGGACACCCACTCCGATCGCCATTCAAGCTTTTCTAACAGCTCAAGTTTTTGCTGTACCCGGTAGCGAAAGCACTGTGGGATGCTTTCTTCAACAACAAGCAAAACTGATGGATGCTTACTAACCGGCCGGGCCGACATTTTGACCTGCTGTGGCGCAGTAAAAGCAGCAGGATTATGCTGCTGTCTGTTCGAAAATAATCCCAGCTTTTTCAGCACACTGAGTACGAATTTACTCAACCGTATCAGCATGCTTATAGATAGAAAGAAAATATTGACGACAAACATCAATACAGGCTTTTTATGAATCGTCGTCAACACGGTATCCACACGCCTGCGATTCATGCGAGTCAGATTTATCAAGCGTTCTAGGATGGTTGCCATCGTACTAGCTGTGTCTAGCTAACTATACTTTACTGCTGCCAGACTATAGTTTTCATCGTCATGGGTTAGATTAGGGTTGTAATAAGGATCACCTCGCTCCAGTATATCTGCATGACGTTCTCTGAGCTGCTCTTTCTCACCACTGAAGCGCTGCTGCTTCTCCTCGGTATCTTCATAGCCTCTTGATATCGACTCATGATGATAAAGCTCGGCATAAGGTGTAAATATGTTCAGTAAGCCACGCTCTCTCAGACGTAGACAAAAATCCACATCGTTGTAGGCGATCTTGAAATTCACCTCATCGAAGCCATTGATAGCATCGTATTTCTCTCGAGAAATCATAAAACAGGCACCTGTAACCGCCGAGACGTTATGAATCGTGTGCAGGAGATTGAAATAACCTGGATAATTGATCGGGAGAAGCTTATGTGCATGACCGGCATAACCCCCAAGGCCAGTAATAATGCCTGCGTGCTGAATTGTGTTATTGGGGTAAAGCAGTTTTGCACCCACCACTCCAACCTCTTCACGCTGTGCATGCTCCAGCATAGCTTCTATCCAGTCCCAGCTAATGACCTCGATATCATTATTGAGGATGATCAGGTATTCGCCTTTTGATTGACTAACACCATAATTGACAACACGTGAAAAATTGAACTCTTCATTAAACTCGATGCAATGGAAACGTGATGACTTCTCTTCCAGCTGATGGATCAAACCAAAGGTTTCGCTTGAACGGCTGTTATTGGATACCGCAATGATCTCAAAATTATCCCAGGTTGAATGATCGAGGATTGAATTGACACAGGTTGCAAGCAAATCCGGTTTATCGCGAAAGGGAATAACGATACTTACCAATGGGGTATCTTTAATTTTTCTCCTGACCCGAAAAAAGAAGGGTAATTTTTCGTCCAGCACTTCGGCTTCTATGCCACGCCTTTCGAGTGCATTTTGTAAGGCCATGCGAGCACTAATCAAGGCACCGGGTTTTGCATCTGAGCTGAAGCTGGTTGATGTTTCAATCTTTCGCCAATGATAAAGCACCTTCTGCACATGGTATATCTGGTCTGTCTTTTCAGTCAGGCGCAGCAGCAACTCATGATCCTGGGCTCCGTCGTAGCGGCTATCAAGCAAACCAACATCTTCCACCAGTTTTTTCCTGACAACAACAAAATGCGTGATGTAGTTATGTGACAGCAAATTGTCTGGCGCGAAATCGGGTTTGAAATGGGGATCAATATATTCACCATCAAGATCAATGAAGTCTTCATCTGAATAGATCAGCTCAGCACCGGTATCATTGATTGCTTTAACCGATTCAAACAAAGCATCAGGCGTCAGCTCATCATCATTGTCCATAAACGCCAGGTATTCTCCAGAGGCAAAACGTATCGCTTCATTGGTCGCACCGGAAATATTGCGATTTTTATCCAGGTAGTGGATTTTGATACGTGGATGGCGAATATTGTTTAGATAAGCAATCGTATCTCTACTGGTAGATGCATCGTCCACAATACAAAGTTCCCAGTTTTCATAAAGCTGATTCTTGATGCTTTCTATTGCCTGCGCTAGCCACTCTGGATCAACGTTGTAGACAGGCATGACCAGGCTGATCAGTGGTTTCTTCTCAAGCCTTAATAGCCCGGACTCAACACGTGTGCGATCTTCTTCAGTAAACCTGTATTCATATTTACCTGTATTTCCCGAATCTCCTCTAGCAGTATTGTTTTCTTCTGCTCGCATCACCGTAAGGGCCTTCTCACGAACTGGGGGTATCCATCCAGATAATCGGCCATAAATCTGGCGGTAGCCTTCTATCAGCTTCCATGCTTTAGATCTCTTAATCTCTTCAATTTCCTGCTTACATTCCCTGTGATTACCAAGCTCATCTTCCAGTTCACGTATACGGCTGATGTAAGCATTCTCTTCCCTGATAAAGCCATCCTGGGCAATTGCATAATCAAGAGAATACGGTGCACTAAGCTCAATACACAATCGCAGCGTGGTCTCGGTCTCACCTGCAAGTTCAGGCAAAGATAGTTTTAGAGACGGCTCAGATCCAGTTACAACAAACACCTCGCCCAGTGCTGAATGACGATAGCGAAGATCCCTGAACTGGCAGCCCTCAAGGATTTGGTCCGGGTCATCGTAATGAAGTAATTCCTCATCTGTTTCACCGCGCTGTTCAATCAGGGCAATTCGGTACAGATGAATAAATCCATCTCGCCAAAATCCTGCATGCCGTTGAAATGATAATGTAAGTTCTTTACTGGCAGCAGCAATATTTTCGAAACAGTGGCGTTGCCGCTCCACAAATGGATCAATACTTGTTGACTGATCAATGACACCACCCTGTTGCAGAACAAGTCTTATTGATCTTTCTTCTTCACTCATCTCTGTTCCATATAATGTCAATGATCATCGTTAATCGACATCTTCATGTTCAATGCTGCTATCCCAAAATCACTCTGTTCTGCCTTAACCTGCAAATGAATCAGATCATATCGCCGGTCAACTGCCAGATTATCTTTTTGTTCATCATCATCTGCCAGGCCAAGGGATATGAAATAATCACCGCCCACCAGTTCGATTAGAAAGCTGTATCGGATAAGCATTTCACTACCAGCCTTGCCGACAGGAACATCAAGTTTTCGTTCTCTTGTGTTCGCTCCGTAGACAACTATCCCATCCGATGTCTTGAGAGTGAGTCCAAGGATAGGATTAGTAACATCCTGGATGAAAACAATTCTCAGCAGCAGGTCTATGCGGTCACCAGCTTCACACATTGTTGTGGCCGGTTCACCATTTACCAGTATTACGTAGTCCTGGATCTGACCACGTTGGTCACCCCATCGATATTCCGCAGGATTATAGAGCGGCCGCAGACGACAACCATCAATAATCCGGTCGGTAATCAGGCCATTTTCATCATGGCTGATTTCATCAGTTGTTGTTAATTTCGCTTCGACCTGACCTTCATCATTATTAAACAATAAATTCAGATATTCATTGACGACATCACCAGGAGCACCCATCGAATGCATCGACCCTTTTTCCAGTAACACTGCACGATCGCAGTGTCGCACAATCAAATCACTGGAGTGCGTCACAAACAGTGTAGTTGTCCCCTGTTCTTTCAATTCTCGAAGTTTGCGAAAACATTTGTTCTGGAATCGTATATCACCCACCGACAGGGCTTCATCGACAACAAGAATATCCGGATCCAGGTGAATCGCCACGGCAAATGCCAGGCGCACATACATACCACTGGAATAGGTTTTTACAGGTTGGTCGATAAAATCGCCAATACCAGAAAACTCCAGTATATCGTCGAACTTGCTTGCCATCTCGCTGTGACTGAAACCGACTATAGAACCGTTCAAATAGGCATTTTCGCGACCACTAAAATTTGGATTAAAGCCGGCACCCAGCTCAAGCAGGGCTGATAAACGCCCCTTCACCTCAACATTCCCGCTTGTGGGGTACAGGGTACCGCTGATGATTTGCAACAAAGTCGATTTACCCGAACCATTGCGGCCGATAATGCCAACGGTTTCACCACGGCATATTTCAAGGTCTAGTGGTTTTAGTGCATCTATTTCACGGAAGCGGGTACCGGACTCGCGGATACCCGACCGATGCATTATCGATTCCAGTACACGGTCAATGGGTCGATTATAAACTCGATAGCTCTTGCTCAAATTCTGGATACGAATAACGGGCTCAGAGGACATCGGCAAAACCTCTGCGACTTTTCTGAAACCAGATAAAACCAATAATAGCGATACCTGTGGCGACAAGAGAATAAATGGCCAGTAAGCCAAAATCAGGAGGGTTTCCCCACAGAAGAATCTCTCTACTCTGTTCAATGATTACAGTTAAGGGGTTCAAATAGATCAATCCGCGCACACTTTCAGGCAAGGCAGATATAGGATAGAAAACAGGGCTGAGAAATAACAGGGCCGTCGTCATAAGCCCCATCAGCTGCTGGATATCAGATAGAAAGACACCCAGTGCAGAAAATAGCCACAGACAGCCTACCAGGAAAATAATATAGGGAATAAAAACAACCGGCAGCCACAACACCGTCATCGGTATATTTCCATTTATTATCAGATTAAATGCTAACAGAACCAGTAGACTCATCAGGGTGTGAAAAAAGGCTGTATAAATAGCGACCCAGGGAAGTATCTCGATCGGGAACACTACCTTTTTTACGTAATTAACATTACTGGTAATCAGCATTGGAGCCCGATTGATGCATTCTGCAAACATTCCATGCACAATCAGTCCACAGAACAGGGTCAGCGCAAAACTACCATCCCCCAGGTTCATATCTCCCCAGCGTGCCTTGAAGACATAGCCGAAAATCAGAGTATAGATGGTCAGCATTAACAGGGGATTTAACAGGGTCCAGAAAAACCCCATGACTGAACCCCGGTAACGGCTGGAGACCTCACGTTTTGCCAGTTGGCGGATCAGTGACTGATGAATTATCAGTGAAGTGAATATGCCGGTGGGTTTGAGGCTGTCGTTGATGCCTTCCATAATTGGCCAGTTATAACTCTTCTTCCACTACCAGCTTCAGATATTTGCCATAGGGGTTTTTCGACATAACATCGGCAAGTTTCAGCAACTGCGCTTTATTGATATAACCTTTGCGAAAGGCAATCTCCTCCGGGCAGGATACTTTCAGGCCCTGGCGTTTTTCCAGTGTTTCAATAAAAGTAGCTGCCTGCAATAAAGAATCATGGGTACCCGTATCCAGCCAGGCACTGCCACGCCCCATTAGTTCCACAGACAGGTTTCCATCTTCCAGATAGCATCTGTTTACATCAGTGATTTCCAGCTCGCCGCGTGCTGAGGGTTTAATGCTTTCTGCATAATTGATGACATTATTATCATAAAAATACAGTCCGGTGACTGCGTAGCGCGAACGTGGCTGTTGCGGTTTTTCTTCCAGACTTATTACGTTGCCCTGTTTATCAAACTCCACCACACCATAGCGTTCCGGATCGTGCACCTGGTATGCAAAGACTGTCGCTCCAAACTCTACGGAAGCCGCCCGACTCAGCATTGATGACATATCATGGCCATAAAAAATATTGTCACCGAGCACCAGCGCTACAGATGAATCACCGATAAACTTTTTACCGATAATAAATGCCTGTGCCAGCCCGTTTGGCTGATCTTGAATTGCATATTCCAGTTCCAGACCCCATTGTGAACCATCACCTAGCAACTCTTCGAATCGCGGCGTATCCTGAGGAGTTGAGATGATAAGAATTTCACGTATGCCTGCCAGCATAAGCGTAGACAAGGGATAGTAAATCATCGGCTTGTCGTAGACCGGCAGCAGCTGCTTTGAAACTACTGTCGTTACCGGGTAAAGACGGGTACCGGAACCGCCTGCAAGGATTATTCCTTTCATTATTTTTCACTCACACCCAGGCGTTCACCCATATAGGAGCCATCAAGCACGCGATCTATCCATTGTTGATTGCCAAGATACCAGTCTACTGTTTTTTCCAGGCCGGTCTCAAAGGTCTCTTTCGGTGTCCAGCCCAGGTCATGCTGAATCTTACTCGCATCAATGGCATAGCGCATATCATGACCGGGACGATCAGCAACATACGTTATTAACCCCGCATAGGGGCGTCCGTCCTTAGCCGGTTCGCGCTTATCCAGAATGGCGCAGAGTGTTTTGACCACATCGATGTTCGTCACTTCATTGTGACCTCCTATGTTATAGGTCTCACCCTGCATGCCCTGTTTCATCACCAGGATAAGGGCACGCGCGTGATCATCAACATATAACCAGTCCCGAATATTCTCGCCAGTACCGTATATTGGCAATGCCTCACCGGCGCGAGCCTTTTGCAAGACCAGGGGTATCAATTTTTCCGGGTACTGATAAGGGCCATAATTATTGGAACAATTGGTCAGTACTACCGGCAGTCCAAATGTTCGGTACCAGGACCGTACCAGGTGGTCGGAGGATGCCTTACTGGCAGAATATGGCGAACTGGGATCATATGGCGTCGTTTCAAGGAACATTCCTTCATCACCGAGACTGCCATAGACTTCATCGGTAGAGACATGATGGAATCGAAAACTGTCTTTTTTACCGTCTTGCAGTGCAGACCAGTAGTCCCTTGCAACTTCCAGCAGGGTGTAGGTGCCAACGATATTTGTCTGGATGAACTCACCCGGACCATCGATTGAACGGTCGACATGGGATTCCGCCGCCAGATGCATAATGGCATCAGGTTTATATTTACTGAAGGCCTCAGTCATGGCAGCGGCGTCACAGATGTCCGCCTGCACAAAATGATAGCGGGGATTGTCAGCAACCGGCTGCAGAGAATCCAGATTCCCTGCATAGGTCAGCTTATCGATGTTCACGACGATGTCATCACTGGTATTGATGATCATTCTAACTACTGCGGAGCCGATAAACCCTGCACCACCAGTTACGATATAGGTTTTTGCCATCTTTAATGATACTTTCGTGTTATTTATGCTATTCGTCTATCTGTAAACAGATCAGGATGACCTGGACTTCTCTATCAATCGCCCGACATAACGGCTGACCCCTTCCTCGACAGTGAGAAAGTCCTTTGTGTAGCCGGCTGCCCGTAAAGCAGAAATATCGGCCTCGGTAAAGCTTTGATATTTACCTTTCAGGGCATCCGGGAAATCGATATAACGAATGATTTCTTTCTGCTGCAAGGTAGCCAGATCCAGTGCCTCTTTTCCTTCTTCCTCGCGGCAGCGGTTGATGCTGGCAACTGCCATATCATTAAACGACTGACAGCGTCCAGTACCGACATTGAAGATGCCACTGACTTCCGGGTGAGTAAGCAGGAAAATATTCAGATCGACCACATCCTCAACAGAAACAAAATCACGCAGCTGAGCACCATTTTCGTAACCATCTACGCCTTCAAATAATTTGACGTAACCGGACTCGCGGTACTGGTTGCTAAAATGAAAAGCCACCGATGCCATTCGACCCTTGTGCTGCTCCCTGTCGCCGTAGACATTGAAATAACGCAGACCTACAATTTGTGCGCTGCGATCGTCATACATACGGCGTACATATTTATCAAACTGAAACTTGGAGTAGGCGTAGACATTCAGCGGTGACTCAAATTCAGGTGACTCACGAAAAACCGGACCAATGCCATAAACTGAGGCAGATGAAGCATAGATGAAAGCCGCCTTATTCTGCTGACAGAAATGCAGCAGCGTTTTCGAATAATCATAGTTATTCGTCATCATGTACAGACCGTCGTATTCCATCGTATCGGAACAGGCGCCCAGATGAAATACAGCCTCCACTTCACCATTAAATTCACCACCATTGATCATATCGATGAAGGCACGCTTGTCGATGTAATCAGCAATTTCCAGATCGACCAGATTCAGAAATTTTTCACCCTTCTCCAGATTATCTACGACAATGACATCATTACGGCCACTGTCATTCAGGCCTTTGACGATATTGGCACCGATAAAACCGGCGCCTCCTGTTACGATAATCATTCAACCTCCTCTTTACCAATCTCGGCAAGTATTTCTTCAACCGAAGTCGTGGCAACACCTAATTTCCCGACCACGATAGCGGCCGCTGCATTAGCGATATGAATCGCATCGCGGTAGTCTGCACCGGCAGCAAGCATGGCGGCTATGGTACCGATGACCGTATCACCGGCACCACTCACATCAAACACTTCCCGCGCTCGTGCTTTTTGATGAAACACCAGTCCGTTGACATCGAACAAAGCCATTCCCTTATCACTGAGTGTCACCAGCAGATAGGATACTTCGATTATTCTTAGCAACTCTGCGGCCTTCACGGCCATATTTTCAAGCGTCGGGCAGGGACCCACAACGTCCTCAAATTCGTGCCGGTTAGGTGTAATCAGGCTGGCTCCACGATAACGTGCAAAATCTCGCCCTTTTGGGTCAACCAGCACTTTTTTCCCTTTTGCTATTGCCGCATCAATCATCTGATCGATGTCACGCAATACACCCTTTCCATAATCAGACAACAATACGATATCGGCAGTATCCAGGCTATTTTTATACTGTTCCATCGCCGCAAGAATAAATTGATCATCGGGTGTTTGTTCAAAATCGGCTCTTAACAACTGCTGATTACGGGACAGCAGACGTAGCTTTACGGTAGTGACATGATTTTCATCGCGGGTAAAACGGCTAGTAACGCCTTTTTCTGACAGCAGGTGTTCAAGGCTTTTTGCTGCGTCATCGTTTCCCACCACAGAAATCAGGTCGCACTGAACACCCAGAGAGGAGATATTGCAGGCAACATTTGCCGCGCCGCCTGCACGCTCCTGATTATCGTTAATTACCAGCACTGGAACCGGTGCTTCGGGGGAAATTCGATCGACATCACCAAACCAGTAACGGTCCAGCATGGCATCACCCACTACCAGCACCCTGGCATCTGCAACTTTTTTCAGATATGTATCCATTCTGAGTCCGGCAGCCTGTTAGCGTCCGATGCCAAAGTATTCAAAACCGGCTTTTCTTATTGTTGCCGGCTGAAAGATATTTCTGCCATCAAAAATAACTGGCGTCCTCATTTCGCTCAGCATACTGTCAAGATCCGGGCTACGGAAAACCTTCCATTCAGTGACAATAATCAGCCCATCGGCATCATCCAGTGCATCATAAGGCTCGGCGACCAGCGTGAGGTCATCTCTATTGCCATATATCCGTTCGACTTCTTCTTCTGCCACCGGATCATAGGCAGCAATTGTTGCACCGCGCTGCCACAGCGCTTCCATAATGGTACGACTGGGTGCTTCGCGCATGTCATCCGTCTCAGGTTTAAACGCCAGGCCCCAGACAGCAAATTTTTTACCCTGCAAGTCGTCACCAAATCTTTTGACGATCTTGTCTACCAGCACTGATTTCTGGCGCTTGTTTACAGCTTCAACCGCATCCAGAATTTGTGCATCATAACCGACGGCTTTGGCCGTACGGTGCAATGCCTGTACGTCTTTAGGGAAACAGGAACCACCATATCCGCAGCCGGGGTAGATAAAATAGTAGCCGATGCGTGGATCCGCACCGATGCCGTGGCGTACATTTTCTATATCGGCACCAAGCAGCTCAGCCAGGTTCGCCATCTCATTCATAAACGATATTTTGGTCGCCAGCATCGCATTGGCTGCATATTTGGTCATCTCTGCCGAGCGTATATCCATAATGATAATACGTTCATGATTGCGATTAAAAGGTGCATACAATTCACGCATCATCTCAATTGCGCGATCATCATCCGCACCGACAACGATACGATCCGGTTTCAGGAAATCATCAACAGCTGCACCCTCTTTGAGGAATTCCGGATTCGAGACAACACTGAATTCTGTCGATGCCCCTCTCTCCTTTAAGGCATTACTGACCGCCTCATGTACCTTGTCGGCCGTGCCCACTGGTACTGTCGATTTAGTAACAACGACGCGGAAATCATCCATATGTTTGCCGATATCACTGGCCACGGCCAGCACATGTTTCAGATCTGCAGATCCATCCTCATCAGGAGGCGTACCAACAGCAATGAATAATATGGATCCATAATCTACACCGTCCTTAATGTTAGAAGAAAATGTCAGGCGCCCTGCCTGCACATTCTTCTGTACCAGCTCTTCAAGTCCGGGTTCATAAATTGGGATTTCGCCATCATTAAGACGATCAATTTTGTTCTGGTCTATATCGATACAAAGCACATGATTGCCGACTTCAGCCAGACATGTACCCGAGACCAGACCGACATAACCTGTCCCTACAACTGTAATATTCATTCATTTCCCCAAAACTTTAATATTCTTTGATTGCCGCAATATTCATCATTTTTCGACTTCTTTACGTAACCCTTAATTATCCTGTGTTTTCATGCCCCTGTCGAGATTTTTTCCTTTTTGTGCTGGCGCACGGCTGAATCTTTCACCTTTTATGGGTGGATTCTTTTTTATTATTTTTCTTGAATTAATCCGAGTTTTTCGTCCTTTATGGACGAGTTCATTTATTCAGGCCATCCATGGCCTTCACCCTTCGGGCCAGTCTTCGACTGTTCAAATCCGCTTCCTGCGTATTTAGTCTTTTTAATTATTTATACAGAACCAAAGAAAAGCCGCCCCATCGTGTTGGCCTGCGGCTGCTCTGCGCGCTTCAGTCTGAACCGGGCACGGT
>JAYEGM010000069.1:0-16160 GCA_034659075.1 Pseudomonadota bacterium | reverse complement strand
AAATAGATTTTGCTGTAGGTTGGTGCTGAGGCACGAAGCCCAACAGCATGGTTTCAGCAGATACCCTTGTTGGGCTTCATTCTTCAGCCCAACCTACAATTGCATTCAAGCAAAGCCATGACTAAACGGAAGTATATGGGACAGCAGTGACGTAAACCATAAACTGTAATACGTAAAACTATTTTTTTCTCTTACTCCGCCGGTAAATAGCTTTCTTTGGCAACCCTGAAACAAACCTCTCAACCAGATCATCTGACACCTGCTTCATTTCTCCTGGCTGCAAACCATCAAGGCTGAAATCACCAATAGCATAACGAATCAAACGTAATGTAGGATGGCCGACCGCAGCAGTCATGCGCCTTACCTGACGATTACGGCCTTCCTTGATGATGACTTCCAGCCAGCAATCCGGGATGCTGGCCCGGTATCGGACAGGGGGCGTTCTTTCCCATAAACCCCTTGGCTCCCCTTCAATCCGCCTCACCTTAGCAGGCCTGGTCATACCGTCTTTCAGCTCAACACCAGCACGCAGTTTTTCCAGTGCTTCATCATCGGGGACCCCCTCGACCTGGACATGATAGGTTTTCGGTAATTTAAATGCGGGGTCTGATACTGCCTGCTGTAACTTCCCTTCATCGGTCAGCAGCAGTAAACCTTCGCTATCCTTATCAAGGCGCCCGGCAGGATAGATTGCAGGTATATCTATATAATCAGCAAGTACCGGCCTGCCATCTCTATCGGTAAACTGTGTCAGTACACCGTAGGGTTTATTGAAAAGATAGATATGAGACATGCTTGCTATAATCCTGTGTAATTCTTTTTCAACAGCTGCGCCCTGCCAGCAGAAATTTGATCAATAGTTTATCCATGTCACAGAAAGGCCACAAAAAAAACAAACTGGCAGACTCTGCGAGTACTGATTCCAATGATAGCCTGAAACGACTCGAACTGCGCAGATCTGAATGCCCCGTTCCAAAATTTGATGACCTTTTACCCATCAACCAGCATCGTGATGAGATATCTCGATTAATTGAGAAGAACCAGGTTGTCATCATCTGTGGTGAAACCGGCTCCGGTAAGACCACGCAGATACCGAAGATCTGTCTGCAGATGGGTAGAGGCGTCATTGGCAAGATAGCGCATACCCAGCCACGCAGACTGGCAGCACGCAGTGTTGCCGCCCGTATTGCAGAGGAATTGGAAAGTGAGCTTGGCCAGGCTGTGGGTTACAAGATACGTTTTAACGATCGCAGCAACCCCAAAACTTACATCAAACTGATGACTGATGGCATCCTGCTGGCGGAGAGCCAGCACGATCGCCTGCTACACGACTATGATACGCTGATTATTGACGAGGCCCATGAGCGCAGCCTTAATATTGATTTCCTGCTTGGCTACCTGAAAAAACTATTACCAAAACGTCCTGACTTAAAACTCATCATTACCTCTGCGACCATCGACCCACAGGGTTTCTCAAAATTTTTTAACGACGCACCCGTGATTGAAGTCTCCGGGCGCAGTTACCCGGTCGAGACACGCTACCACTCTCTTGTCTCTGATGAGCCAGAACAGCAGGACCGCGACATGATGCAGGGCCTACTGCATTCAGTTGATGAACTTTCTGCAGAGGACATGGGAGATATTCTTGTTTTCGTCAGCGGTGAACGTGAAATACGCGAAGCAACAGAAGCTTTGAGCAAACATCTGTTGCCAGATATCGAAATCCTGCCACTGTATTCCAGACTATCCGCTAAGGAACAGGACCGGATCTTTCATGCTGGAGGCAAGCAGCGCATCATCATAGCGACTAATGTAGCCGAAACCTCATTGACTGTACCCGGCATCAGGCATGTCATTGATACCGGGCTTGCACGGATATCCCGATACAGTTACCGCAGCAAGGTGCAGCGTTTACCCATTGAGCCCATCTCGCAGGCCAGTGCCAACCAGCGCCAGGGCAGATGCGGGCGCAATGCTCCGGGTATCTGTATTCGGCTCTATAGTGAAGATGACTTTAACTCTCGGCCCCTTTTTACCGACCCTGAAATTCTTCGTACCAATTTAGGCAGCGTGATCCTTTCTCTGAGTAATTTAAGGCTTGGAAAACTGGAAGACTTTCCTTTTATTAATGCACCAGACCCTCGCGTGATACGTGATGGCTATCGATTGCTACAGGAGCTCGATGCCCTTGATGATGAACAGAGAATAACACGGCTGGGAAAAGAACTGGCACGCCTGCCTGTAGATCCTAGACTCGGCCGCATGCTGATTGCCGGCCGTGAGTTCAACTGTGTCAATGAATGCCTGATAATCTGTTCCGCGCTTAGTGTACAGGACCCACGTGAACGTCCACATGACAAGCGCGAGCAGGCAGCACAAAAACATCGTGAATTTAATGCTGATGACTCTGATTTTATTACCCTGCTGAATATCTGGAATACTTTCCATCAACAGTCAGAACTCTTAAGCCAAAACAAACTGCGGCGCTGGTGCCGAGAATACTTTCTGTCCTGGATGCGCCTGCGTGAATGGATTGATATTCATAAACAACTGGCCCGCCAGTTAACCTACAACAAATTGCAACAATCCGATACCAGCCATGAAGCAATACACCGTGCGCTATTGACGGGTCTACTCAGCCATATCGGCCAACACGATGAGGCTCGAGACTACAGAGGGCCCAGGCAGCGTCAATTTCGTCTCGCTTCAGATTCAGTACTGGCAAAAAAATCTCCTCGCTGGATCATGTCTGCCAGCCTGATTGAAACTCACCACCTGTTTGCCGGTACCAATGCACAGATTGCACCCGAGTGGATAGAACAGGCTGCCGGGGACCGATGCCAGAAGCACTACTCCGAACCTCACTGGGTACAATCCCAAGGACGTGTGATGGCGAATGAACAGGTGACTGTTTTCGGCCTTGTGGTTATTGCAAAAAGAGCAGTCCATTTTGGCCCCATCGATCCGCTAGTGTCACGAGAACTCTTTATCCGAGAAGCGCTGGTTGAAGGTCATTATCACAAACAAATAAAAACGCTAAACAATAATCGCAGCTTGATCGAAGAGCTTGAGCACATGGAGCACAAACGACGTCGTCGAGATATTTTAGTTGATGACCGAAAAATTTATCAATTTTATAACAACCAGATTCCTGCAGATATCTATCAGTCTCGCAGTTTTGAACGCTGGCTGAAGAATGAGCAAAAAAATAACCCGGATATTCTACGAATGCAGAAAGAAGATCTTCTGCAACGTGAAACAACACACTCTGAAAAACTTTTTCCAGACCACCTGGACATTGGCGGAATCACATACAAACTCACTTATCGGTTTGAACCGGGTCATGCACTGGATGGTGTCACTGTACACATCCCGCTGCATCACCTGAATAACCTGAAGCCAGAAGATTTTGACTGGCTTGTCCCGGGCCTGGTCCGTGAAAAACTCACAAGCCTGATCAAGGCCTTATCCAAAACACAACGCCGTCAGCTAGTACCAGTACCGGATACTGTGAGTGATTTTCTTGAATGGCAATCAGCCGAAACACATTATTCCCGCACCTCCCTGACATTCGCACTTAGCCGTTTCATCAAGGAACAAAAAGGGCTATCCATTGCTGGAAAAGACTGGTGTGATGAACCATTACCCGAACACCTGAAAATGGGCTTTCGTTTGCTGGATAGTGAAGGGAATTCACTGGCAGTCAGTCATAATCTGGAAAATCTTAAACAGGAATTTGGTGCTACGGCCAGCAAAGCCTTCGAACAGGCCCCGACCTGGGAAATACAGCGAAACAACATCAAGAGCTGGGATTTTGGTGAGCTGCCTGCTCAAATAAAACAGACGGTAGGAAAGATCGATATAACTGGTTACCCGGCTCTATGTATCAACGAACAGGGCATGCTCTCAATCGAGATTCTTGATGATGCATCTACTGCAGAACAAATGCACCATGCTGGCCTACAGGCTCTAATCCTGAAAAGCCTGCCAGAGCAGACACGTTATTTACGCAAGCAACTGCCGGACATGCAGCAGCAATGCCTGTACTTTTCTGGTACCGGTACCTGTCATGAACTGCGGGATGACCTGGTTGCTGCCAGTCTTGATCAGTGTTTCCTGGATGCAGCCCCAATGCCGCGAACTAAACATGAATTTGAACAGATGCTTGCACAGGGCCGTAAGGCCTTAACCGAAACAGCCAGTCGCTTTTGCCAGATAAACCTTAAGATACTGAAGCTCTACCACCAGTGTGCGCTGGAGCTGGAAAAGCAGAGCTCTTATCTACCAGCCGAAGCCATAGAGGATATCCAGCATCAGCTGCAGAACATGATCTACCCGGAATATCTTCAGCATACGGGCTTAAGCCGACTCAAACACTTTCCACGCTATCTGAAAGGAGTGCTTGTACGCCTGCAGAAATACGATAACAACCCGGGAAAAGATAACCAGGCAAGCAAAATACTTTCTCCATTCATGAAGAAGTACCTGGGGGCCACCGAACAATGGCAGGAATTGACATTAGAGCAACAGGAAAAGCTGGAGTCCTGCCACTGGATGCTGGAAGAGTTTCGAATATCTTTGTTTGCGCAGGAACTGGGAACGGCCAGCCCGGCTTCGGAAAAACGGTTACAGAAGTTGTTCACAGAATACGAACGGCTTTAAGGTTAATGAAAGTTTTACGTTTTATGTATTACGATTTACGTAAACCGTAACCCATAAAACGTAAATTGCTTCTATTTCGCCGTTGCTACGCCAGAGAATTTACCCAACGCACCCGTGACTTTTTTTATTGCCTCGTCACATCCCTTGACACCATGACGTTTTGCCATATAGAGCGGGTCATTATAGGCCAGCCAGGTCTGTCCTGACTCATCAACCCAGATCAACATCTTCTGTGGCAGATCGATCGCTGCTGTGCGCGAGCATTTCATCAGCGGCGTGCCTACTTTTGGATTACCGAATATCACCAGTGTTGTTGGCTGTAAATCGATTCCCACACCTGCTGCACCTTTTGCATGGTCGATCACATCAAACACTGTCATACCTTTTCCTTTCAGGGCCTTGACCAGCTTGTCAGCCGTAGTCGTGACATCATTGGCACTTTTGATCTTTACCAGGCCGTCATCGGCAGACGCGGGCACAGCTAAAACCAGAAAAATAAACCCTAATAAATACTTATACATCCTCTATCTCCTTTGATTTTTGAATATCTATAATTTTTATTCAGACAAAAAAAGCTCTTCACAGTGAAGAGCTTTTCTCATCTGTAACTAGCTATTGAAATATACTAATCCACATTAATCATATCAGGAATTTCACGCGCCAGATTGGGTGCTTCTCTTCTGAACTCGCTGCCAACATCAACCGGATTCGGCATACTGATAGAGGGTGCATTCCAGCCACCGGGCATCTCACCCATTTCACTCGGGGCATTGATCATGTCATCCCACATATAAGAGAAACCATCTTCCGGGTTGCTTGTCATCCATTCATCCGGATGCATGCCCCAGATACCATCGCGGCCACCTCCGAACATATTGCCGAAAGGGCTGTTGTTGCCATAGGGTCCGCGGTTGCCACCGAACCAGTTGCCGAAAGGGCTGTTGTTGCCATAGGGTCCGCGGTTGCCACCGAACATGTTGCCGAAGCCATTGTTGCCACCGCCCCAGGGGCCGCGATTCCAGCCGCCAGGCCTTCCACCATAAGGTGGTGGATACGGAGCACCCCGTCCATAGGGGGCGCCTCCGGCATATGGCATTGGTCTGCCATAAGGTGCTGGCCGGCCATAGCCACCCATTTGCGGTGGGTAATGTTGCGGATAGCCGCGATTGTAACCCGGGCCAGGAGGGGGCGGCATAGCATTCGCCCTGTCACCCATAGGCGGGTATCTGGGTTCTTCAGCGGCACTTGCCACACCAATACTTCCACAAACTGCGATCGCTGATGTCAGCAGTAAACTAGTGAATTTTTTCTGAAACATAATACAAAGCTCCTTGGGAGTCTATCGGGGAGGCTACGACAGGGAAAAGTAGCACATTGAAGCATTCTAACAGAAAATTAGCCAGAATTAAGGATCTGACCGCATCAGCGTCTATACTGTTATCATACTGAGCAGATTACTATCATATTGGATGTGATCTTTTAATAGAAATTCTCAAAAGCTCAAGTCGCGCCATTATTTGTAGTAAAAACTGTCAATATTGAGGCTGTACAATGAAAATACCATGGCTTTTACTTTGTATTCCACTTTTCTATAGCCCAAACAGCCTGGCAAGAGAATGCAAATCCTGCCAGGAACACCGCAATGGTGGCAGTATCACCTATGGAAATAACTATACCCCTGGTGGCGTATACCAGTCCGGCGGCACCTACTATCCGGGTGGCGTCTATCCCGGTTATAGCAACAACTATGGTGCTTATCCCAACAATCGATATAACGGGTATCGGGGCGGTGGCAGCCTGACCCAGACCTGCGGTTATGGCAGCGTCAGCGGTGATCACAAGTTATCAGGCAATGGCTGTGTGACCCGTTACCGCGGTCCAGCCAGTGATATTAATCAATTACCCAGAATCACCCGGAAAATTCACCAGTCGCAGCCACATAGTTTCAACAACCCATGGAAAAGGCCAGCCGCTGTGCCTTTGAAAAGATAGGCGAAACACACGGTTTACGGTTTAAGATCGTAATTCGTAAAACATAATACGTAAATCTCAATTTCTATCCCCTTCCTTCTGTAAAGCCCACATATGACTATAAACCCCGCCCAGGGCCAGCAACTCGCTGTGCCTACCACGCTCAATAATCCTTCCTTTTTCCATCACCAGGATCTGGTCGGCATGCTGTACAGTAGATAATCTGTGGGCAATGATCAGGGTTGTAGTATTGGCTGATATGGCTTCCAGTTCAGCCTGGATATTCTTTTCTGTGGCACTATCCAGTGCGGAGGTTGCTTCATCGAAAACGAGTATCGCGGGTGCTTTCAGTATGGTTCTTGCGATGGCCACACGCTGCTTCTCACCACCAGACAGCTTCAGACCTCGTTCACCGACCATCGTCTCATAGGTATCCGGCAGGGTTTCAATAAATTCATGGATATGAGCATGTTTTGCGGCCTGCACTACTTCTTCGCGCGAGGCATCAGGGCGCCCATAGGCAATATTATAGAATATGCTGTCGTTGAACAGCACGGTATCCTGAGGAACAACTCCAATTGCGTTGCGTACACTTTGTTGTGATACGTCGCGGATATTCTGGTTGTCAATAAGTATCGCCCCTTCTGTCACATCATAGAAGCGGTAGAGCAGCCGCGACAGGGTCGACTTGCCTGCCCCACTATGGCCAACGACAGCAATAGTCTTACCTGCCGGTATTTCAAATGTGACGCCTTTCAGCACCGGCCTTCGCTTATCATAGGAAAAACCAATATTTTCAAATGAAACCCGGGCCTGGCTAAGTACAAGATCAACGGCATCACTTTTGTCTTCCACTTCAGGCGGTGTTTTTAGCAGGCCGAACATGCGCTCCATGTCGGCCAGCGAATGACGGATTTCCCGATAGACAAAGCCGAGGAAATTCAACGGTATGAAGAGCTGCAGCAAAAAGGCATTTACCATTACCAGATCACCGACCGTCATTGTGCCGTTGGCTACCTGATCAGCGGCCATCAACATCATCACCGTCACACCCGCCGCGATCACCAGCCCCTGCATAGAGTTAAGCAGACTCAGGGAAGTTGTGCTGCGTACCGCCGCTTTTTCCCATTGCCGCATCGACACATCATAGCGATGCAGTTCATATTCTTCGTTATTAAAGTATTTGACCGTTTCATAGTTGATCAGGCTGTCGATAGCCGAGGTATTGGCCTTCGAATCCATCTGGTTCATCTTGCGCCGGAACCCCATACGCCATTCAGTGATTATTAGAGTCAGGCCGATATAGGCAGAGAGTGTGACAATAACAACCAGGCCAAAACGCGCATCGAAGCGTTGCAGCAGGATAGTGATTACCAGGCTAATTTCAAACAGGGTAGGCAGGATGTTAAACAGCATGAAGTTCATCAGGAAACGGATGCCCGAGACTCCTCGTTCTATATCACGTGACAACCCGCCAGTTTGCCGGTCAAGGTGAAAACGTAGAGATAGCCGGTGTAGATGCCTGAACACCTCAAGAGCAATGCTACGCATAGTACTCTGGATAACTCGCGCAAACACCACATCGCGAAGCTCTCCAAACAACACCGTCAAAAACCTGAGCACGCCATAGGCAAGTAGTAAAAAGGCCGGCACAACCAGTACTGCCTGCGTGGGATCGAGGCTGTCGACAATCTCTTTCAGGATTAGCGGCACGCCTACATTGGCGAATTTCGCACAGACCAGCAGCAGGAGCGCCAGCAGTGCCCGCCATTTATAGCGCCAGACATATGGAATTAGAAGCTTGAACGTCTGCCGGTAGTGTGTATTTTCAGGTAAAGCTTCGGTACGACGACGATGCACAGTAATTTTTTATCCAGAAATATTTTCATGCATTTTACCCTATAGGCAAAAAAAAAGGCGCACCGAAGTGCGCCACAAACTCCCAAGAAAATTTTTCAAATATCTAATAAATAGTATGCTTACAAATTGCTATTTGATGCCAGTATTGCCTTGACGGTTAATTCTTCTTTTGATGCCTTGCCAAACCCATAGCTCGCATAGATATCCTGTGCTACATCGCTGGCCAGGTAATCCAGATAGCGCCTTGCATTTGCCTGATTCCTTCCTTCTTTAAGTGCTCCTATAGCATAGCCAACCTTATGAGCCATATTGTACGGTGCGGGAATGGCCACACCTTCTACGTTACGGCCTTTCTTCTTGCTTTCAACAACTTCAGTTGTCCAGACTATACCCACATCAGCTTTACCGTTTTCGATCCGGTACGGCGTTTCACGATGATGGTGTGAAGTGAACCAGGTCTTATCCGGGATAGCCCAGCAGCTTTTGCATTTCGCATCGGCCGTTACTTTTTTATAAAGCCCCAGATCTTTTAGCATCTGTGAGCCATAAATCCTGAAAATACCTTCTGTTAAAGGATTAGGATGCGACTGTACCAGGTCATCTCTTGCCAGATCCTTTGGTCCTGAAATCTTTTTCGGATTTCCCTTTGCAACCATTAATTCAAGCTTGTTATGGGTATAGATGATGTGATCACTCATCATTCCCTTTTCTTTCAACTTCTTCAGGTGGCCAGGGTTAACGCTGGCAAATAAATCCGGCGCCATCGATGTCTTTCGCCCCTCTATTTTCCCCTGCTTCAGTATTTGCCCTATAAGTATCTGTCCCGGAGGTATGGTTTCTACATAGATACTTTTTATCTCCGCGTTTTTCTGCTGAAAATCCTGTATCAGCTCTTCCATTACCATGAACTGGTTGCCCGCCAGGTACATCACCAGGTCTGCGGTATAGGAATCCTCTATCTGTCCATATTTGATTTCACCACCGGTCATAAATGTTCGATAGTCATGACTTTTGCCATCCTGACTGGCAAGAGTGGACGAACTCATCATAGTGACGGCAATAGCCAGTGCCGTCACAAGGTACGACATAATTTTCGTCATTGATCCTTCCCTTTGATGCTGAGTATTAAAGACGATCAGGGACAGAAAAACTATTAGGTTGTTTTGGGAGAGGGGTCAGGGTATACCCTGAAAAAGAGTCGTTTTACGTATTACGTTTTACGTAAAAGCTGAAAACCTAATACGTAATACGTAAAGCTACTCCTTTCCTCTTTCTGCCAGCAACGAAATCCGCACCAGTTCTGAGACAGAGCCGGCTTTCATTTTTGACATCAGGTTGGCACGATGCGTTTCAACAGTTTTTACACTTATGTCAAGCTCACGGGCCATAGTTTTGTTTGAATAACCGGCAACGATGCAGTCCAGCACCTGTTTTTCCCGGCTACTTAGCTTCTTCAGACGGTCACGAGCATCCTGACGGCGCTGTATGCTTACTTTCTGGCTGCGACTTTTTTCTATTGCCTGCTGAATTCTGTCAATCAGGCGCTGATCATTGAAAGGCTTCTCGATAAAATCAAAAACACCGGACTTGAATGCCCGCACAGCCATGGGTACATCCGCATGTCCGGTAATTATTATCACCGGCAAAACAAAATTCTGCTGCTTTAATTCTTCCTGCAGATCAAGCCCACTGATTCCAGGCATGCGCACATCCAGCACAACACAGCCTGTCTGCTGATTGTCATAGCCATCCAGAAACTCCTGTGCTGTGGCAAAACACCGCACAGATAACTGTACAGATTCAATCAACCAGCGCAGAGAATCTCTGACGCTGGCATCATCGTCAACAATAAAAACAATTGCTTCTTTTTCTTCACTCACAAGCATCTCCGGGTTGAGGCAGAGTAAACCCAACAATCGTGTATCGCTCTGAACTATCAGTATACATAGTCCCTCCATGCGCTTCTATAATGGTACGGCTGATCGAGAGCCCCATGCCCATACCTTCATCTTTTGTGGTGTAGAACGGATCAAATATCTGTTGCTGTTCTCCTACAGGTAAACCACTGCCGGTATCTCTCACTTCTATATGAACCCTGTCAGTCGCTGCCATAGACGACACCACCTCAATCATTTTTTCGCCCTGCCAGGGTGCATGCACTGCATCGATGGCATTGCGCAGCAAATTCAGCAGGACCTGTTCAATCTGAATAGCATCAACGATAAGAATCGGAAGATTTTTAGCAAGTGAAAGTCGCAGGGCGATTGATTTTCTTTCCATTTCACTTCTTAGAAAATTGCTAACCCGCGTGATCAACTCATTGATATCAACACGCTCATGATGCGGATCCTCCTTGTTAACAAATGCGCGCATACGGCGTATGATTTCGGCTGCTCTTTCTGCCTCCTGTATTGACTGCTGCATTATTGCAGTAAGCTCAGCCACTTCCAGGTTATCCCTGTCAATTCGTCGCTGGCAGCCGCGTAAATAATTAGCAATTGCCGTCAGCGGCTGATTCAGCTCATGTGCCAGACCCGATGCCATCTCTCCCATCGTGCTCAAACGGGTAACATGAGCGAGATCAGACAGGTGCTGCTGTTCCCTGTCACCGACATGTTTGCGGGCGATTTCCATACCCAGCCAGTCGGCAATCAACTGCAATATGTCGCGGTCCACTTCACCCAGGTTTCGGCCCTCTTCCTGGTAATCAGCAAGGCATAAAATCCCATATGGCTTGCCTTCCACCAGCACTTTTACCGCTACACAGGACAATAATTGACCTGCTTCACCCTGTGCACTGTCATCTACTGGAAAAGACTTTTCAGCCAGCAGGACGTCATCATCCTGCATCATTTCATCAAATTCATCGATGCCCATGCCTGCTGGTAGTCTTGTTGTCTGGTCTACCGAACCTGAAATAGCAGCTGTATCAGGTTCAACCCCCGCCATCATCACCAATGAGATACCATCATCATTGCGCTGGTAGAGACTGGCGGTGGCAAAACCGAAGTGCTTTCTGCCCAGCTCTATCAGGGACCTTATTTTTTCTTCCAGCGGGACAGGAAAGTCGGCAACTATCCTGTTCAATTCGCGTAAGGTCATTTCGCTATGCTGCAAAGAAGAATTCAATTCTGCCAGGCTCGCCGTGCGCTCTACTACGCGCTGCTCAAGAAAGTGCTTGTTCTCATTTAATGTTTCCTGCGCCACAATGCGCTCGGCAATCTCATCCTGCAGGATATGCTGGGTATCTACCAGTCTGCGATTAACTCTCAGTACAAAAAGACTTAGCAGTGCCAGGCTGAAAAGCACTATCATGATCATTATCAACCAATATGCATATTCTTTTATTGTTTGGCTTAAAGAAAGTTGTGCGTCAGGAAGATACGGCCCAATACGAAGCTCGCGCATCAGCTCGTTAACAGTTGAGTAATCCAGCGGAATCGTCCAGCTTACCCAGTCAGTGCCCGACAGCGAAAATGCACCTTCTGGTGCCGACAGCAGTGCAACAACCAGTTTGCTGGCCAGGGCATCAGGTGTATGCTTGAGTTTTGCCAATGGCCATTCAGGATACAGGCGGGTACTGAGTAAAAACTGAAAGCCCTCAACATTACGGTCTTCCAGCACGCGTATTTTATCCAGTTCCACTTTACCATTCAGTGCCATATTTTCCAGTATGCCGGTACGAACAGTCCCCGCATCAACCTCTCCGTCCATCACTGCATGTACGATATTATCCTGCGGGAAACCATTAAACTTCAGTTCAGCGATATCCTTGAACGGGTCTACACCTGCATCTTTCAGTTCACGCCAGGCCATCTGAAAACCACCAAAAGCATGATTGTTTACAATCATTAGTGAGTGTCCTTTGAGATCTTTAAGAGATTTAATATCAGGATCATCGCGGCGGGTAAAAATAACGGCACCAAAGCGGGAATAATCATGCCCCTGCCAGTGACGTTTTAAGGTTGCTATCCTTGAAGCACCATATCTCGATTCAAGCAGAACATAATTTCCCGGGTTGGTCAGAACAAAGTCTATATCTTCAGCTGCTGTCGCTTTGCGTAGCTGTTGCATATTAAGCGGCACTATCTTGAAACGAATACCGGGTAAATTTACATTCAGGTAATCAGCCATCGGCTGCCAGCGCGACATGGCCTGCTGATGGCCACGGAAAGCGAGCACACCAATGCGCACGGCCGTACTCTCCTGCTGTGCCAATACGGGCAGCGCCTGAAAATAACATGCAGCAGACAGAAGCAGCAGTAGCAGGCGAAATCCAGTCAAAAAATGTAAAGGGTAGAGGCTCATCATTAAGCTCGTTTAAGGGCAGCTCGAATAATCGAATTGAATGTATGACATGATTTGGACTCAAGAGGCTTATTCATGGTCACTTCGAGGTGCCCGGAACATAATTTTACATACTTTATACTGGCAGTTATGCTAAAAACAGCTCCATGATGAAAAGAATTCACCTTAGCACTGCCATACTCCTGTTTATACTTTTGCTGACGGGCTGCAATCCTCAAGACAATCCACTACTTGGTCAGTGGCAGGAGGTCTCCACTGCAGCAGAAAAGACAGACCATATTATTGAATTCACCCCGTCTACTATGCGCATTAACGGAAAGGTGGTAACTGTTGTCTACCAGATACGCGAAAACAAGGTTCGTGTGTCGGCCAGTAAAAATGCGATTATCTACGAGTTTGAAAATAATGATTCGATTCATTATGAAGATGAAAAACGTGGAACAGTGCGACTAGTCAGAGTTCATATCCATTAAAAAGTGAAAAGCAAGACGTCACATAAACACCTTCCCCTTTAAACTTTTAGCTTTTAACTGGTTCTGCTGCGAGAAAATAAGCAGCTTTATGGTATACAATCATATAAAAAATCAGGATGTCTGTATCCAGATACATCAATCACGGAGAGTTTATCTATGACTGAATTTGTCATTGTTTTTGTTGTACTCAGCATCGTCATCATCATTGCCGGTGTAAAAACCGTTTCCCAGGGCACAGAATTTACCATTGAACGATTCGGAAAGTACCGCAAAACGCTACAACCGGGCTTAAACCTTATCATTCCCTTTGTCGACAAGGTCGGCACTAAAATGAATATGATGGAGCAGGTCATGAATGTTCCGTCTCAGGAGGTCATCACCCGGGACAACGCGATGGTAACAGTAGATGGTGTTGTTTTTTTTCAGGTTGTTGACGCCGCGCAGGCCTCTTATGAAGTCAATAATCTTGAACTTGCCATCATGAACCTGACCATGACCAATATCCGTACCGTGATGGGATCAATGGACCTTGATGAACTGTTGTCCAAACGTGATGTCATCAACCACGCCCTGTTAAAGGTAGTTGATGATGCAACAACCCCCTGGGGCGTCAAGGTCACGCGAATAGAAATCAAGGACATTACACCGCCTGCCGACCTGGTCGAATCAATGGCGCGTCAGATGAAGGCTGAACGTGACAAGCGTGCACAGATTCTTGATGCCGAAGGTGACCGGGCTGCAGAAATACTACGTGCTGAAGGTGAAAAACTGGCCGTCGTACTGGATGCGGAAGGCAAAAAGGAAGCCGCTTTCCGTGAAGCTGAAGGCCGCGAACGTCTGGCAGAAGCAGAAGCCCGGGCGACACATGTCGTGTCGAAGGCTATTGCTCAGGGTGACGTACAGGCCCTGAACTATTTTGTCGCGCAAAAGTACGTAGAAGCCTTAAAAGATATCGCCTCAGCAGATAACGAGAAACTGGTATTGATGCCGCTGGAGGCATCCAGCGTCATTGGTGCCCTGGGAGGGATCTCAGAGATAGCCAAAAAGACATTTGGCAAAGAGGGCGCATAATGGACTTCTCCATGCTAGAAGATATCGTTTACTGGAACTGGCTGGTACTTGCAGTAGTGCTTGTTACTGTCGAAATACTGGTGGCCGGCACTTTCTTCCTGTGGATGGGAATATCTGCAGCCGTGGTAGGTCTGGTACTCCTGATTTTTCCCGACATGTCATGGGAATCACAGTTAACCCTGTACGCCGTATTTTCAATTATCAGCATCATTGTTTCAAGAATCTGGCTGGCAAGGCATCACCGCAAAGAAACACCATCCACCCTCAATCGGCGTGGCAGCCAGTATATAGGACGTCAATTCACGCTTACCGACCCCATCGTTGACGGTATAGGCCGACTTAATATTGATGATACTGTATGGCGCGTAAGCGGGCCTGACATGGAATCCGGGGTACAGGTGACTGTTGAAGGAATGGAAGGTACGATTCTTCGTGTAAAACAGGCATAATCCCGCTCCTAATTGTTGACGCGCTGGCTAAGTGCCTGCAACCCTATACCGGAGAGCTTAACTATGAAACTGGCCTGCCTGGACCTGGAAGGTGTGCTTGTCCCTGAAATATGGATCAATGTCGCAGAATTGACAGGTATTGATGACCTGCGCCTGACCACACGTGACATTCCTGATTATGACGAACTGATGACGCATCGGCTGAAGGTGCTGGATAAACATGATCTGAAACTGTCTGTCATCCAGTCAGTCATAGATGATATGGGCCCATTACCCGGCGCCAGAGAGTTTCTTGACTGGCTGCGTGAACGCTATCAGCTGATTATCCTGTCAGATACCTTTTATGAATTCGGTATGCCATTGATGCGGCAATTAGGTTCACCAACGCTTTTCTGTCACAATCTGGAAATCAAAGAAGACTACATTGCCAACTACCGCCTGCGCCAGCAGGACCAGAAACGCAAAGCCGTGCAGGCCTTCCACGGCCTGAACTATAAAGTTATCGCCGCTGGGGATTCCTATAACGATACCAGCATGCTGAATGAAGCCGATGCCGGAATTCTCTTCTCGCCGCCGCAAAATGTTATAGACGAATTCCCGCAGTTTCCAGTGACCAATAACTACGAAGAACTAAAACAGGCATTCCTGAATGCGGACAAAAGGATAGATTCGTAATAAAGTTCCAGGATCCAGGTTCCAGGGGAACAACATTCTTTTTTGTCTTTAGTCTTGAAACTTGAAACTGCCTTTATGTGACATTATCACCTGCTTTTAATAGCAAGACTGTTAAACTCCCCGAAACAACGACATTTTAAGGAAGACATCATGGCTACAGTTAATCTAACAAAAGACACATTCAGCGATACCGTTAACGACAACGATATCGTCATTATCGACTTCTGGGCGGAGTGGTGTGGTCCATGTAAGAATTTTGCCCCCATTTATGAGGAAGTTTCTGAAAAACATGAGGGAATCGTGTTCGCCAAGGTAAACACCGAGGAAGAACAGGAGCTTGGTGCATCCTTTCAGATTCGCTCTATACCAACGCTGATGATCTTCCGTGAGAAAATAATCCTTTATTCACAACCCGGTATGATGGCTGGACCGCAGCTTGATGAGCTTATCGATAAGGTTAAGCAGCTGGATATGGAAAAGGTTAGAGCGGAAATCACTGAACAGGAAAAGAAGAAGCAGGCGTAAAACCGATTTTAGTTTTTGTTCCTGGTTTTTCATAAGTCATAAAAGATAGTCCTTAAACCTGCGCATTAATCCAAAAAAAGGCGCACCCGGGCAGGTGCGCCAAAACATCTTAGGGAGGATAAAATGTTAATCTTTCAGGCGTTCTATCCCTAGCGCCTTGAGTATG
>JAYEGM010000068.1:0-4367 GCA_034659075.1 Pseudomonadota bacterium | reverse complement strand
TAAACTTAAAACTTAAAACTTAAAACTTAAAACTTGAAACTTAAAACTTGAAACTTGAAACTTGAAACTTGAAACTTGAAACTTGAAACTTGAAACTTGAAACTTGAAACTTGAAAAACGTGAATAAAGACAAACTCCTCCCAATCACTCTTTTTTTCCTTACGGTCCTGTTCCTGTCTTCGCCTGCTATTGCACAGAAAAATCAGCCCGCTGCACCTGTCGAGGTTGCTACGGCGGAGATGATGAAAATTGCGCCGATAATTGAGGTGTCGGGTACGGTAATCAGCCGGGATGATGCGCAGCTGGCAGCTGAAGTAGCAGGCCGTGTTATCTGGATAGCTGAGGTCGGGCAGTTTATTGAAAAAGGTCAAGCAGTCGCCCAGATTGACGATAAACGTTTAGAGCTGCAAAAACGTGAAGCCGAAAGCAAGGTGAAGGCAGCGCGAACCCGGATCGGCTTCCTGCGCAAGGAAAGTAAACGCCTGCAACAAATGGCGAACAAGCAGCACACCAGCCAGACAGTACTGGAGAAAACGCTTAGAGACTATGATGTCTCCCTGGCGAATCTTGATGCGGCAGAGGTGCAGCTTGCCCTGATTGAGGACAACATCAGCAAGACCCGGTTACTTGCCCCTTTCAATGGCTATGTTACCGAGCGCCATAAAATGACTGGTGAGCATGTCAAGGTAGCTGAAAAGGTAGTGCATCTGATCGGTATTGAGAATATCGAAATTGAGGCCAGCGCACCGTTGATGTATGTCCGCTACGTGCAGAAAGGTGCAGCACTGGTTGTCAAAAACCGTGACCAGAAAACTGTTGCGAAAGTAAGCTCGCTGGTTTCAATCGGCACCGGTCAGTCGCGACAGTTTATTCTACGACTGGCTATTGAGCAGAAAGAGAATGACAGGCAGGGGTGGATCCCCGGTATGGCGGTACGTGTTTCTATACCCACGCAGGAGAAGATCTCCCGCCTGGTTATTCCACGTGATGCCATGGTTATTCGCCGGGATGGCGTTTATGTCTTCCGAGTCAAGGCAGATAATTCTGTTGAACGGATACAGGTCACTACCGGTGCAGCTGCAGGGGAACATATTGCCATCGAAAGTGCGATCAAAGCCGGTGACACGGTAGTCATTCGTGGCAATGAACGGTTGCGTCCAGGACAAAAAGTAAAAATTAATACGAATAAGCCATGAATCTCACCCGCATCAGCCTGTCTAATCCGGTTGCGGTCATCGTCGGTATCCTGCTGATCTCATTGTTCGGCATAATCAGTATTACCCGCCTGCCGATACAGCTGATACCCGTTGTAGAGCGACCGGTTATCCAGATTACTACCGGCTGGCGTGCAGCGGCACCAAAAGAAATCGAAGCTGAGATTGTTGAACCGCAGGAAGATGTACTGCGCGGTCTACCGGGCATGACAAACCTGGTCTCTGAATCTTCACGTGGAAGTGGCAAGCTCACTATTACATTTAATACCGGCATCGACATGCAGCGTGCGCTGCTGGATGTGCTGAGCCGCCTTAACCGTGTACAACGCTATCCCGATGATGCCTCGGAACCAATACTCAGCTTGGTGGGCGACAATACCCGCCCTATCGCCTGGCTGATCATCAAACCTCTGCCCGGCAACGAAACACCCATAAACACCTACCAGGACTTTATCGAAGACGTCGCGCAAACCCGTCTCGAACGGGTGCCGGGGGTCGCCCAGGCCGAAGCCTTTGGCGGGCATAAGAAAGAGATTCGCATCAGCTTTGACCCCTATCTTGCCGCCAGTCTTGGTGTTGAACTGCCTGATGCAGCCAGACTCGCCGGCGGGTCGAAGGATGTTTCGGGTGGCGAGGTCAATGTCGGCAAGCGTCGCTACACCTTGCGCTTCGCCGGCAGTTATTCTGTCGATGAACTGCCCGGCATGATCATAGACTGGCGCGATGGCAGTCCGGTACGCCTGTCGGACATTGCAACGATAGAAAAACGTTTTAAAGACAAGCAGGGCTTTGTCATGCAAAACGGCGAACTGGCCATGGCGCTGAACGCCCGCCGCGAACAGAATGTCAATGTGCTGGAGGTCATGGCAGAGCTGAAGGAGGCGGTTGAAGAGCTGCGTGAGGGTCCGCTTAAACGTGCCGGCCTGTCGATCCAGCAGGTTTATGATGAGACCATTTATATTGACCGGTCGATCGCGATGCTGGCCACCAATATGGTGCTGGGTATCATTCTGGCAATCGGTGTACTGTGGTGGTTCCTGCGCCGTTTTCGCGCAACCCTGATGGTTGCGCTGGCTATTCCTGTCTCCTTATTGCTGACATTTATGGTGTTGTATGCCAGTGGTCGTACACTCAATGTCATCAGCATCGCGGGTCTTGCCTTTGCCGTCGGCATGGTGCTGGATGCAGCCATCGTGGTACTGGAAAATATTGTCAGGCTGCGTGAAAAAGGAACGGAGGCCGGTGAGGCCGCCGAACAAGGCAGCTCACAGGTCTGGGGGGCTCTGCTGGCCTCAACCACCACTACCGTGGCGATATTTCTGCCGGTAGTCTTTCTTGAAAATGAAGCCGGACAACTGTTTGCAGACCTGGCCCTGGGTATAGCCGTAGCCGTCACCGCCTCATTAATCATTGCTATCACTGTATTGCCCACCGCCAGTCGTTACTGGCTGCGTGAGATGAAGCACAGCGACAAGCATGCACACTGGTGGGATGCCATGACAAAAAAGATCATGGCGCTGACAAACGGCCGCAAGCGCCGGGCCGCCTGGATTGCTGGACTCATCATCCTGCCTTTACTGATCACGGTGCTTAGCATACCCAGCGCCAGTTATATGCCAAAAGGAAACCGCAACCTGGTATATGCCTTTATCCTGCCACCACCGGGCACCAATGCAGAGACCATGGAAAAAGAGATGGGACGCTTTGTTGCGGAACAAATGGCGCCCTATCTTGATGGGTCGGCTGAACCTGCCCTGAGCGATTATTTCTTTGTTACGGGTCGCCGCGCCTTCATGGGTGCGCGTGCGAAAGATTCGACCCGCACCGGTGAGGTCGTCATACTGATCAATAAAATACTCAGGCAATTGCCCGGCACACTGGGTTTCGCCTCCCGTGCCACCCTGTTCGGCGGCTTTGGCGGCGGCAAGATCGACGTCGACCTGCAGGGAAATGATATCAACAGCCTGCTTGATGCCGCGACCACCGGCTATGCCCTGATCCAGGAAAAGCTGCCCGGCTCATCGGTACGCCCCAAGCCCAGTCTCTCGCTCAGTGAACCGGAACTGCTGCTGAAACCTGATGAACGCCGCATTGCCGAGGCCGGCTGGGACCGGCAGACACTTGCCAGCATCACCCGTGCCTTTGGCAATGGCCTCTACGTCGGTGATTATTTTGATGGTAATAAACGTCTGGAACTGATTCTGCGCTCGACACCCTGGGTGACACCGGAAGAATTGCAGGCCATGCCGCTCGCCACACCCGATAATGGTATACAGACTCTGGGAGAGCTAACCCATATTGTGCGTACGGCCGGCCCCGACTTGATCCGCCGCATCGATCGCCGCCGCACTATAACGCTGCAAGTTAAACCACCGGATAATATGTCACTGGAAGATACTCTGGATGTATTGCGTACTGAAGTCGGGCCTGAACTGGAGCAGCTGCTGCCGGCCGATGGCGGTATCCAGTACACTGGTGCTGCCGAGAAACTGGAAGAAGCTTTGGCCAGTATGAGTGGCAGCTTCCTGCTGGCCATCGTCATACTCTATCTATTAATGAGCGCACTTTTCAGATCATTCACCGACAGCCTGCTGGTGCTGGTCGCTATTCCACTGGCGATCGTCGGCTCTATTTTAACGCTGAACCTGACCGATACTTTATTAAGCGTAGTACCTCCCCTGTTTGGCAGATTACCGCAGTCACAGCCGATGGATCTGCTGACCATGATCGGCTTCATCATCCTGCTGGGCCTGGTAGTGAATAATGCCATCCTGCTGGTACACCAGACCCGCGTCGCCGAACGTGAAGGCCAGAGCAGACGCGACGCCGTCGCCCAGGCCATCCATCGCCGCCTGCGCCCGATACTGATGAGTACACTGACCAGTATCGGCGGCATGCTGCCTTTGCTATTGATGCCGGGGGCCGGGACTGAACTATACCGCGGCATGGCCGCGGTAATTGTCGGCGGCATGAGCGTATCGACGGTATTTACGTTGATACTGCTGCCGGCCTTGTTGAGGATTGGGGAAGACGAGGTAGAAGAGCAGGTTAAAGGCTAAAGGGGAAAGGCTAAAGGAAAATCAAAATCGTAATCCTCATTTCCCCCTTTAGCCTTTCCCCTTTAGCCATTCCCCTTTAGCCTATCCCCTTTAG
>JAYEGM010000067.1:0-4375 GCA_034659075.1 Pseudomonadota bacterium | reverse complement strand
AAAAGTACGATGCACGGACAACCTCGCGCCTGATCCTCCAGTCCCTATGTTCAGATAATATCACTACACTTGCCTGTGCAGCCTTAAAATCATCAGTTGGCCATTTGACGATCATTTTCAGCGCCGCAAGCTGAAAGCGACTGTTGGGTTGATCCAGCATTTGTACAAAAACTTGCTGCATTGCACCGAAGATTGGTTCATTAAGATAAAAATTTGCCAGGCCCGGTACAGCCAGTTCAATGCCTGGAATATAATACTCGGGCCTTGAATCATTGAGGAGTTTCAGCCATTCCTTATATGCTCGACCGTTTAATTCCGGCACCGGGTAGGTCAGGGCACCAAATATTCCTGCTGCCCGCAAGCGAGGAGATTTACAGCGTAACAAATCTGCCACTTTATTCTGTGATTCCAGATCACCGGCTTCAAACAATGCCCGGTACAGGGTAGCATCAAGATGTACATCTCCCTTACCGAGCTCCCCGCGTAATTTGTCACGTAATTTTCCAGCCTCGAGTGGCTGCAGCATTCTTATCATCTGGTCTTTTGCTGCAACAGATGCGCTTTGCATTCGCCGGGGCAGTAAACTGGCTGCACTTTCAGGCTTCGCCTTGCTCAATACACCTGCATAGGCAATCGAAACCCCCTCATCCTCCTGCAGCACACCTTTTTCGACCTCTTTCAGAAATGTTTTATCTCCCCCATCAAGCACGCCCATAATCTGATGTTCAGGCACTTGCAACCTCTGTTTCAGGTTGTTCAAAATCTCCCTGACATAGGCTTTGTTCATCTTCAGGTTGAACCAGAGATAGAGCAGTGCAGCCAGCATACCCGGGAACAGGAATAAGTATGGATTTTCGGCCTTTTGTACTAGCCACAAAAAACTCCCGGTGATACCCAACGCCAGGGGCAGGACTACCACTCTCGATATAGCCCTGGCTCGAGCCTGTATCTGCCTCGGCAAGGCATCCATGAAGATGCTCCTTACCGGTCTGCGAAAGGCCTGGTTGACGGCCTCTTTGTTAAAACTGCCTACCAGCGCAAGAGGCAGTGTAAAACTGAATATCAGTCCGATATAGACCATGAAACTGGTAATCGGATAAACAAGGTTTACCTTTTTCACGCCGAACCGCCTAACTACACGATTTGAGATAAAAATTTGCAGCGTCAATGTCAGCACACTGGTGGCGGCTATCAACAGGCCAAAAAATGAACTGAGCGCTTCTTCAGTTTCAAAAGACTCTGTGTAGATCCGGCCAACTGTGTAAAAAAGTACGTAGCTTGATACCATCATGAAAAACAGGGCAAATGAGGACATCTTTAATAATTGAGATGTCTTCATAAATTTCAAACCCTGAAAAAGCTGATTTATGGATTGCTGTAGACTGGATCTCTGCTTACGCCCTGCCCAAAAATATGGCGAGACACCTTTTTTACCATGCCAGGCTATTATTATGGTTAAAGTGACCACCATTAACAGTGCCCACACCAGCAACATATTCTGAACGCCGAGGGCCCGTGACATACCAGCAAGAAAGAGCCCGCCAATGATCACACCTAGCTGACTGCCAGCAAGAATAATGGGCATTAGCCGCCCGGATTGAGCCTGCGTCAAATTCTGGCTCAGATAGAAGATGCTGTGTACGAAAAATAATTCAGAAGCAATCTCATACAACAGAAAATATACCGGATAAACCGTATCACCGACACCCAGCCGCATCATCAGCCAGTTACCCAATAACAGGGCGATCATAATGGCGAAAATGACTTTAAAAAAACGCTCGGACGGAAATGCATCAGCAAAGGCGGTATACATCACAGCGATGATACTCAGCAGGAAACCAAGCAGGACAAACATCACGGGCAGATATTCTATACCGTAGCGTTTGAAAAACAGCGCGTCAGCGGTGCCCCTGCCCAACGCTATTCCGGCACCCATCAAAATGAACACCGCCAACAGATAGCCAAGCTGGCGCCGTTCATTTTTATTAATCAGCAGTATATCGGAAACATGATCAAGCATATTGGATCCTATCCCTGAGCGGATATATGTTGATGCAGATTCTTGTTCTCCCTTGCTACTGTCCTGGAAAAAATTTATTTTCACTTTATATTTGTTATTTTGCGTTGAGTATAACTTAGCGGGATCATTCCATCCCATATTTTCTCTTTGCCCATAAAATCAGACACAAACAACAACAAAAACGAAATAATTATCCGAATTTGCTATCCTGTTGCCATGAATTCTCATCAGATATGATATAAACGATAGTAACGATGAAGAGTTTATCGGTGAGATAGCTGCAGACAGTTATCCACAACTCCCAACAATCCTATACCCAAGGAGATCTTTGTTATGAAAAGACTTACTCGTTTTTTTGCAGCAGCGCTGATTGTCAGTGGTTTATCACTGGCGCCGATCGCTGATTCTGAAGCATGGTTTAATATGAACGGCCCCTGGAACAACGGTTCCGGCTGGGGCGGTGGCAATCCGTGGAACAGCGGATGGGGTGGTGGCAACCCATGGAACAGTGGCTGGGGCGGTCCTGGTGGCTGGGGCGGCGGACCTAACTGGGGGGGGCCTGGTGGCTGGGGCGGTAATCGCTACTATGGCGGCCAGCCCTACTATGGCGGTGGTCAACCCTACTATGGCGGCGGTGATCCGTATTACGGTGGTCAACCCTACTATGGCGGCGGTGATCCGTATTACGGTGGTCAGCCCTACTATGGTGGCGGTCAGGTAGATGCACCAGCTCCAGCTCCAGCACCTGCTCCAGATCAGTACCCGGCAGTCACGCCTGTCGAATAGTTTTTTTCAGGCAGGAATAGAAAAGGGCCGCATTACAGCGGCCCTTTTCATTTTCAAATTAAGCTGAAGAAAGAAGGTAACTGGAATTTGCTTTGAACTATATGAAATCCTCAGTAGGGGCCCATTAGTGTCATAAAGGATATACTGGATGCGGTTTTTGCTCTTCATAGTAAGGCATCATGCGCGGAACAAGGGCATCAAGAGCTTCGATACGTTTCCCGGATGATGGATGGGTACTGAGAAAATCATATGAGGAACCTCCGGATTCCTTGCTCATCTTCTGCCACAGAGTGACTGCTGCACGCGGGTCGTAACCTGCCCGGGCAGCCAGTTCAAGACCGATCTGGTCAGCCTCTTTTTCTGCCACCCGGCTATTAGGCAGTGTCACGGCGACCAGTGCCGCTGCCGATGCACCCATCGCAGCACCCCGGCTATCAGTTGCCACTGCTACCGCAAGCGTACCGAGTGAAGCCGCCATTGCCACTGACATCTTTTCTGCTGTATGTTTTGCCAGTGCGTGAGAAATTTCATGCGCCAGCACCTGTGCCAGCTCATCATCAGTAGGCTGTATCTTTTCTATTAGCCCGCTATAAAGAGCCATACGACCACCAGCCATGGACCACGCATTTACCGTCTTCGGGTCATCAATGACCTGCATACTCCACTGCCAGTTCCGGGTATCCGGCCGCATAATGAGCGCCTCATAGATCAGCCGTCCTGTTATCCGCTTGACCCGCTTTATTAGCGCCTGATCGTGTGATATCTGGCCCTTTTTCTCATAGTCATTCATTGTTTGCGCATACGCCTGGGCCGACTGCACAATCGCCGATTCTTCCGAAATTATCATTAGCTGATTTCGACCGGTCGGTGATGTCGTGCAGGCTGCCAGCAGCACAGGCAGCAGCATAATAAGGACTCTGCTTACTGGTTTCATTGGCTTACTCCTTTAATTTCCTCAACCCTGACAAATATTTTCGATTTAGCCGCCTGCTGCTGCCGGCTACCCGAGCCGATCCCGCTCTGGCGACTAGCGCCGGATTGATCTACCCCGCCAAGAGCAATCCATTCACCCAGCCTTCCTCGCGCAGTCGTACTGATATTCGACACGGCAACATTCTGTCGTGACTGCCAGCCCTGCTGTGGATAACGGCCAATAATTCTCTGATTACTACGCTGGCGGCTAATCGTGTTTATTTGCAGCAGCACTTCATTGCCGTTCAACCGTGGAATCACATAAAACCCGGTTACGGCAGGGTAATATTCAATATTGTCATAGCCATAAACACCTCCAGGGCCTGTCACTGTGCCGCGATTTCTGACCGGGAATTCTTCACCAGCCGAAATATAGGCCTCGCGCCCTTCAAGCACCTGCACCTGATGAATGATACCGGATTGTTCAATTTGACTGTCTGATTTCATCTTTACTGACAGGCCATCCTGTCTACCATGGGGTGGGCCGGGAGCCCTGCCCCTTATGACAACTCCACCATTGTTGATAGACAGGTTAGCGGCCTGCCCCTGAACAGAAGCTGAATCCTGGCGGCCAGAGAGATCGTTGCCGCGTTTAAC
>JAYEGM010000066.1:0-4410 GCA_034659075.1 Pseudomonadota bacterium | reverse complement strand
ATACTGTGAGCCGGTAGCCGGGTCAACGGAACGGCGCAGGCCAAACACAAAATCATTGGCGGTTACCGGGTCGCCGTTCGACCATTTCGCCGTATGACGAATATGAAAGGTGTACACCGTCCTGTCACCACTGATCTCCCACGATTCTGCAGCGCCGGGAATAATCGTGCCATCGGGTGCTTCAATCGTCAGTCCTTCATAGAGATCACGCAGGATGTTCGAGGCCGGGACACCTTCTGCCTTGTGTGGGTCGAGAGTCTGTACCTCTGAGCCATTGCCGCGGCGTAGTATTTGTTCCGCAGCAAGATTGTCGGGTTTGGCGAAAGAGGATTGAGTGGTAGCTATCAGGCAGGTGATTAGTACCAAACAGGATTTTTTAAGCATGCTTTTGACCAGATGTGAAGGGGAATTACGTTTTACGAATTACGATTTACGCAAGAGCGTAAAACGTAAAACGTAAAACGTAAAACGTTTAACGATGACTGTTAACTGGCAAGTTTACTGGTCAGCAACTTGTTAATCCGACGCACATAATCCGCTGGTGCTTCCAGCTTGCCGCCTTCACTGAGCAAGGCCTGGTCGTAAAGTACCTGGGACCAGTCTTCCAACTCGTCTTTATGCTCATCCATATAGCTGATCAGGTCATGCTCCGGGTTGATTTCCATGATCGGTGCAGTACCGGGTATATCCTGTCCCATAGACTTCATCAGACGTTCCATATTGGCACCGATATCATTTTCATCGGCCACCAGGCAGGAAGGGGAGTCAGTCAGGCGTGTACTGATACGCACTTCCTTGACCCGGTCACCGAGGGCTTTTGCGATGCCCTCTACCAGTTTTTTCAGTTTCTTCTCGGTGGCCTTCTTTTCCTTCTTCGATTCTTTGGAATCGCTGTCATCGAGTTCCAGACCGCCTTTGGCGACTGATTTCAGTGGCTTTTCCTTGTAATCGATCAGATGGTTGACCACCCACTCATCAATCGGATCACTCAGCAGCAGCACTTCGATGCCTTTTTTGCGGAAGATCTCCAGATGCGGTGAAGTGGCTGCGGCTTTCCAGGTGTCGGCAGTCACATAGTAGATCTCTTTCTGATCATCCTGCATGCGCGAGATGTAATCATCCAGCGAGACGTTCTGTGCATCGTCATCGTTATGCGTACTGGCAAAGCGCAGCAGCTCGGCGACCTTTTCCTTGTTTTCGTGGTCATCCACGACACCTTCCTTGATGATCTTGCCGAATTCCTTCCAGAACTTGGCGTATTCTTCAGGCTTCTTGCTGGCGATTTTCTTCAGTTCACCGAGAACCTTCTTGACTAGCGCAGAGCGGATGGTATCGATGGCACGGTTCTTCTGCAGGAATTCACGCGAGACATTCAACGGCAGGTCGGCAGAATCCACCAGGCCCTTGACGAAACGCAGGTAAGGCGGCATCAGGTGCTCGGCATCATCCATAATGAAGATGCGGCGTACATATAATTTAAGTCCCTTGCGGTGCTCACGGTCCCAGATGTCATAAGGTGCTTTGGACGGGATATAGAGCAGGGAAGTGTATTCCAGCTTGCCCTCTACCCGGTTATGCAGCACCGACATCGGCGGCTCAGGGTCATACGACAGCGTGGTGTAGAAGTTATTGTATTCCTCTTCAGAAATATCATTTTTAGCCCGTGCCCACAGAGCAGCGCCTTTATTGACCTGTTCCAGCTCATCTTTTTCCTCATCCATTTTCATGCGGATAGGCAGAGTGATGTGATCGGAATACTTTTCTATAATACTGCGCAGACGGAAGGCTTCCAGGAACTCGTCTTCGTCTTTACGCATATGCAGGGTGATGCTGGTGCCGCGCTCTTCACGTTTGGTCGATTCAAGCGTATATTCGCCTTCACCGTTAGAGGTCCAGATGACTGCCGAATCGGCCGGTTCACCGGCACGACGGGATTCAACCGTTACTTTGTCCGCCACCATAAAGACAGAATAGAAACCAACACCGAACTGGCCGATCATGCGGGCATCTTTGGCTTCGTCG
This sequence comes from Pseudomonadota bacterium, assembly GCA_034659075.1. Lineage (GTDB taxonomy): Bacteria > Pseudomonadota > Gammaproteobacteria > BMS3Bbin11 > BMS3Bbin11 > BMS3Bbin11. The sequence goes on along the minus strand of JAYEGM010000066.1, from coordinate 2,388 downwards.
CCGCTTAAAGATTCGACAAACTGCTTGGTGCCGGAACTGGCAATGGTGCCCAGGTTAGCAATTATTTCATCGTGGCTCATACCGATGCCATTATCGGTAATGGTCAGGGTACGGGCCTCTTTGTCAACATCGATGGTGATCGCGAGTTCTTCGCCGTCTTCCATCAGTGAGGCATCCTGGACCGACGCAAAACGCAGCCTGTCGCAGGCATCCGAGGAGTTGGCAATCAGTTCACGCAGGAAGATTTCCTTGTGTGAATAAAGGGAATGAATCATCAGGTGCAGCAGCTGCTGCACTTCGGTTTGAAAACTATGGGTTTCTGCTTTGGCTTTCTTGGCCATGTATCTATCCTCTGGTGACGTCAAATTAGCGAAATAAGAGGATATATAGCGTCGTTAGAGGCAAATTCAAGGGGGATTTTGGTCATTTTTCGCATTGACCTGAGACAGTACAAAAAGTATAGTCTCGCGTCCGTCCTTTCGGCTGGCAGTTTGCCGGCCAGATGGGCAGAATACGGGGTATAGCGCAGTCTGGTAGCGCGCCTGCTTTGGGAGCAGGATGTCGGGAGTTCGAATCTCTCTACCCCGACCAGATTTATCAGGGCTGCCGGGTGCACAGGTGACTGAAAACCCGGCTGCTCTTATTACTGTTTTAATGTTAATGTAATGCCGCAAGGCGCCCGTAGCTCAACCGGATAGAGCAACGGCCTTCAGCTGACGCCTGGTTGATCACTGATTGATCACTCTGGTTTGTTGCGTAGGAGCCTTCGTCCGGAAACAGAACGGGCGGAGTGGAGGATACTGTATCGGTGGAACCTTACGTGAAAACGTTGGCAATACCGAGGAAACCGGTGGCCAGAGGGTAATACCCAAAGGGGTTATACTTGAGAGCCATACCTGATCGAATGAGCGTAAGCTGGTAGAACAGGGAAAGGAAACGCCGGGATCCGTAGAGACTATACGTGTCCCACCTGAGATGGTGAAGATATAGTCCAGACCACAAAGGCAAAAATGGGGTCAGAGTCAAGACTCTGACCCAACTTTTGCTGCAGTGAAAACTGTAGTGGTAAGCTAAGCCGTAGGTTAGAGGTTCGAGTCCTCTCGGGCGCGCCATTATTGTTGTATATTAATATTGGTGCCAGAAAAGTTTATGGTGAGCGTAGCTCAGTTGGTAGAGCCCCGGATTGTGATTCCGGCCGTCGTGGGTTCGAGTCCCATCGTTCACCCCATTAAAAAACTGGGGTCAGAGTCAAGACTCTGACCCCAATTTTTTCGGGCCGTTAGCTCAGTTGGCAGAGCAGCTGACTCTTAATCAGCGGGTCGAAGGTTCAAATCCTTCACGGCCCACCAAATAAAAGCCGCATGAACACTTGTTCTGCGGCTTTTTTATTGCCTTAAAGCCACGTATAAGCTAGCTTTCCGGTTAGATTCTTTATTGTTCTCTTACTACATTGCTGTGTATTTTTTTAATCTGACAAATATTTGATTCTTTTCTTTCTATATATGTTCTATATATCAGGGCCTAATAACGCAAGGTTTCCTGTTCCGTTACAGACCACAGATAGTGACGCTGACCTGGGATTAATTGTAAAAGATGTAGCACGCTTCAACAGGCTCATACCTAGAATTGCCCGTGAGTTTCCAGGTAGCACCGCAACCTCAACATCTAAAAAGCTACAATTACGACCCAGTGTCATCTTTTTCACTAAATAGATTTTCACGATGTTCTTGCTGCCATCTGCCATGACGCCAGTAATCGATCGCTTGTATTCCACCAGATCCTGCTTCTGTAAATCTTTAAGCATCGCCTTGTTAATAGTCGTGTAGCCAGCACCTGTATCCACCATAAACGGGCATTCTGCGGTTCCCTCTATAGTCGCAAGTGTATAATAAGTTGATGTGCCATGCTCAACCAGAGGCAGCGTCACCTGTAATTCACTTGCGCGAGCAACAGCCATCAGAGTTATTCCAAATGCCACGACAGTAAAAAGATAGCCTGTAAACTTTTGGGTGAAATTACATCTGTCGGTCATTTTCATGTGCGCCCTTCCAGAAAATAAAATAATTATATACAGAGATTATTAAAACTAATTGGTGATTATAGCATACTGAGAAAAATGATATTTTTCATGACAAAGAGACTGGATGCCTGTTTGTTCAGGCAATGATGTGTCGAACAATACCAGCCCGAAATTAAACCGAGTACTCCAGTGTCGAATTGACTCGCAGGAAGTCTGAATTCCGCGTTCAACCATTAAGATCTTCGACACTTCTCAGACCCAGGCAGAAACGATGGTAGAGGCACACTGATTGTTGATAATTTCGGCTCAATATCTATAGCTATGGCAGGGTGGATATCCACTATTTATGGGGATGGTCTGTCTGAATT
>JAYEGM010000065.1:0-4425 GCA_034659075.1 Pseudomonadota bacterium | reverse complement strand
GATCATGACGGGCATCATCCTGGCCATAACAAGTGTTAATGATATTTCTATCTGACCGGTGCTGGTTGAAGTATTTTAACCAAAATCGACTATTCATGTACAAGCCGGAAAGATGCCAGTCCCAGTCAACTTAAGATCCCTTATATCACCCCGCCAGACGCTGCAAACGAGTAGTGGTCTGAGTAATTTAGGGGGAGGTCTCTGGGGTCATCAGCGTGTGATCAGTCGTTCACTTTGTCATTACCATTGCTTCCAGCTGAAGAACGTACCTGTACAGGAACGGCGACAGGTTCTGAATCTGAAAATTATCCAGTGGGCCCCCTTTGAACAGCCGAGATTTAATATTGCCTGGCAGGGTGATTCGGCACAGGTCTGGTGCTGGGATACCTTACAGGTTGAATTTCCTGCAGAGACAAGCTGGCTCAGCAAGGCAGTACCACTGGTAGAAACGCGTTTCTACCAGCGGCCTGAGGGTGATCAGCTGCGCCTGTTACAGTGTGTAGAGGGTGTTGAAGGGCAGCACTGGAAGAAGGGGTTGCTTGCGATGAGCCGTTGGTGGGCCGAGTCGCCGAGTCAGCAGGACTGGGTCAACTTTCAGCGTTCTGCTTCTCTCAAACCTGAGGCAGAGGTTCCTGCTGCAATTAATTTGCCGATGCTTAATCGGCCATGGGGTAAATCAACAAGCCTGGAAGGGATGGTGGTACAGAGTGGAAATCTGCTACCGAAACTTCTCCTGCTTGTGGTGTTTTTTATGCTCAGCTGGAAAGGCATGGAAGTGATTAATTTCGCCACGTCAATCAATGACATACAGCAGCAGGGGAATATCCTGGCCAATGATATCGAACCCCTTCTACAGGCACGGAAAACTACCCTTGAAGATTATGACCAGGCTGTTTTTATTCATGGGCTATGGCCAGAGCATAGTCAATTGCAGCTGCTGGATGATGTGGTAGCAACATTGCCGCGACCGAAGGATATGGAGATAGAGGAATGGATTTATGAGCCGACCCATCTGACATTTGTGGTCAAGGGGAAGAATCTGGATCCAAGTATACTGGTGCGAGCTTACGAAGGTCTGGAGTGGACCAGGAATGTGGCGGCTGAACCAGACAATAAAACCGGGCGGATGCGTGTCAGCATGCAATTTAATTCACAGGGTTCTCGATAGTGGCATCTCAAATCAGTGAGCTGTTTAACCAGTGGCGTGAGAATCCACGCCTGCGTTTTGGCGTGTTAATCATGATCGTGATCGTTGCCATTTATGTTTTCCTGTTTCTGGAAGATATCCGTGAGAAGCAGGAAGTAGAATACCAACAGGAAATCGAGCGCTACCAGCGGATGCAGGCCATTGCTGAACAGCAGTACTGGCCTGAACGGGCAGAGCAGGCGCGTTCTCAGCGGGTGCAATTGCAGACGGGTTTGTGGCGTGCTGAGAGTCAGGGGCTGGCCCAGGCGGCACTGCAATCCTGGCTTAAACGGAAGCTTCATAAGCTCAAACTGGACACCATAAAGTATGATGTGGCGGCGGTAAAGCCGGTGCCTGGTATAAATTATATCTGGCAGGTTCCCGCCCATCTCAAGGGGGCGTTGCAGCTTGAGCAGTTAATTGAGCTACTTAGCTTGATTGAGTTGAATAAGGATCTGGTGCGGATTGAGCAGCTGGAGATTCATCGGAGTAAAACGGCTTTCAGGTTAGATATGGCGATTGCGGCCTATTCACTGGCTTTTGAAAAAGCGGGAGAGTCCGACTGATGACGGCGATGCGAGATGTCGTCATGTTGACGGGTGTCATTGTACTCGGTGCGGTGTTGTCGGATAGCCAGTTTACGTTGCCGGCCAAACCGGAGGTCAATGAAAAAACAGACGCGTGGCAGCTTCCTCCGCTCAACGACAGTAGTTCACAGAAAAAGAGCTATGCCCGCCTGGCAAAGCGCTATAAACCGGGTGCAACAAAACCGGTTGCTGGTGGGAAGAATGAGGGGGCGACATCAGGCTGGCAACTCAATGGGATCTTGTTGGAACGGGGTCAGTATTATGCGCTGATCAATTTTGACAAGAAGCTTGCCCGTTATCGAGAGGGTGATGAGTTGCCGGATGGCGTTCGATTGGCCGGCATTGAAGACGACAGTATCTGGATCGTGGAAGGGGAGGACAAAAAGCAGATCAGATTATATCAACGTTCAGAGCATGCCGCGGTTTATGATGGCGTGTCACGGTCTCAACGACATACTCAACGACAGACCCAACAGCGCGCTACTCAAAGGCCGGCCCGCCAGGGGCGTCGCCAGCAGGAAAGGAGCCGGCGGCAGGGTGACCAGCAAAGAAACCGGCAGGGAGGTCCGCAGGGAGGCCGCTAATATAAGAAAACGTGTATACTCTCGCTGCTATCAATTAAACGGCTTCGTTCGCTGGCTGAAGAGTACTCGAGCCGTGTGAATCAAAATACCTACACATGCAAGGCTTCTTTCAATAATACTTATGTCCAGTCAATATTCCAGAAAATTTAGCAGGGACGTACGACGACTAGTGATTCTTGCCCCTTTTTTTCTGACGGCCTGTCAGAACTGGGCAACAAAGATTGCTGTGCCTGAGCCCCTGCGTGCAGTGGAGGAGCAGGAGCAGTTAATCAGTGATAAAGGGAAGCTGGGACCCGGTTCCTCCTTAGCGGCGCAGACCCGGGAACCCCCGAGTAAGCCACAGACCCGTATTACACAGACACCGTCAACCCCCGCTGGGCTAGAGCTTGCTGGTTTGAGTGTGGCGGGCGATAGTGTGGAACTGGAAGGTGACCCCTTGCAGATCAGTGTTGAAAACCTGCCGTTGGCGGCTTTTATCAATGAGGTGTTTGGAAACATGCTCGGCCTTTCCTTCGAGATAGCGCAGGAACTGCAGGCGAAGAAGGACCTCGTCACCTTGCGTGTTGTTGAGCCCACGAGTCCCTCCGACATCTATCGTCTGGCCACGAAAGTACTGAACACCTACGGAATTGCCGTATCCAAGGTGGATAACCACCTTAGCTTTAACGTCAGTACGAGCACGCCAGCCGGTGAGCCGCCAATACTTGTCAGCGGTCGCGCGTTGCCCAATGTCCCGGTCTCTCACCGGCCCATCTTTCAGCTGGTTCCACTGGTGAATGTACGCAATATTGCCGTGAAATCCTGGTTGTCGGTGATGTTCAAGGATCCGGCCCTGGAGGTGTACGAGGACCCGGTGCGCAATGCCATTGTTTTGCAGGGACCTGCTGCCATTGTCAGCCGTGCTGTAGAGGCGATAGCGCTGCTGGATCAGCCCAGTATGAAGGGACGCTACAGTTTACGTATAGACCCGTTGTTCATTACCCCTGATGAGCTGGCGCAGGCCCTGGTGCTGGTGCTTAAGAGTGAGGGCTATGCGGCAAGCGATAAGCCCGATAGTGGTAGTGTGATCGTGCTGCCGATGGAACAGTTCGGCGCCGTACTGGTCTTTACTGCCGAGCAGAAATTGCGTGACCATATCGAACAATGGGCACTGTCTCTGGACAAGCCCTCGATGACCAGCAGTGATGGACAGGACCTTTTCTACTTCCCGATAAAAAATACCCGTGCCAAGGATCTGGTCGCTGTTCTGAACAAGATAACGGGGGGTCTCAGCAAAGAGTCACAGATAAAGAAGAGTGCCGAAGGCAAGGGCGCGACGGTTAAGACCACGGTGGATCTAAAGCCAGCACTGGTGGTCGATGAGGCGCGTAATGCCCTTCTTTTTTACGGTTCAGCAGCTGTCTGGTCACGGATGCTGCCCATCATCCATAAAATGGATGTGCCACCCAAGCAGGTGCTGGTCGAGGTGACGGTAGCAGAAGTGACGCTGACCGAAGAGGACCAGTTTGGCATTGAATGGCTGATCAACGGCTCGCTAAACGGTTATGACAGCATTCCCTCAACCCTCGGTGGGCTGGCGGTGGGCGGAGGGGGCTTTACCTACACCCTGTCGCTGGCTGGTCAGACACGCTTTGTCCTCAATGCGCTTGCCTCAGACCAGCGGGTCAACATCCTCTCGACACCAAGGCTGATGGTCAAAAGTGGCAGTGATGCGAGTATCGAGGTGGGTACAGATGTGCCGATTGTCACGAGTCAGTCAACTGAAACCGACCTGCCAGGCAGCTCTATTCTACAGAATATCCAGTACCGCAAGACCGGTGTATTGCTGAACGTTAAACCGATTATCCATGCGGGCCGTCGGGTTGACCTGGAGATTACCCAGGAAATCAGCGCTGCCGAGGCGAATACCGTCAGTAATGTCGATAGCCCCTCTATCCTCACCCGTCGCGTGACGACCGATCTGAGTATTCGCGATGGTGGCTCAGTCCTGCTTGGCGGAATGATCAGTACAACGGGCGGCTCGGGGACAAAGGGCGTGCCGGGGCTAATGAATATCCCTGTTGCGGGT